>NZ_CP015578.1:1500000-1594554 GCF_002139935.1 Campylobacter lanienae NCTC 13004
GCTCTCTGATGATATCAGCCACAGCTGGCTCGCCGATCCAACCAAGCGCAAGAGAGCTAAGTGTAATGCCAAGCTGCGTGGCACTAAGATAGGTATCTAGGGAATTTGACATCCTTAGAGCGAGTTTGGCGTTGGGGCGTTTTTCTTTGACAAGCTCCTCTAAGCGTGATCTTCTAACCTTAACAATACAAAATTCAGATAAAACAAAAAAGCCATTTAAAAGTATAAAAATGGCCGCCAAAATTATCATAATAATGGGGTAACTCTCCAAAATATGTCCTTAAAAATTTAGATAAATAGCTCCAATTATAGCATAAATTTTAAAAATTTTTGCTAATTTAAGCCATCTTGGGTTAATTTTTGCCTTGTCTCTTCATCGCTCTCATACTCAAATCCGCCACCAAATGCTTTAAATACAGAGACAATGCTATTTGCCGCTTCTAAATTTGCGCCAGAGAGACTAAGCTTAGCTGATAATAGATTTCTTTGTGAGTCTAATAACTCCAAATGAGTGCTATATCCAGCCTCATAGCGACTTTGAGCTATATCATAGACCTTTTGTTGGCTAGCGACTAAATTTGCTGTGCTTTGGGCTTTTATCATTGAGTTTTTTCTACTATCTAGAGCCGTTCTAATCTCGCTAAAAGCATTTTTAACCGCTTTATCATAAGCCAAAAAAGATGCGTTTTGATCTAAATTTGCTAATTCCACTCTATTGTATGTGCGACCAAAATCTATTAAAGGAGCAAGCAAGCTTCCACCTACACTCCATACAGATTGATTGGAGCTGATTAGTGTATCTAATTCATTACTAGAGTAGCCAAACATTCCAGTAATTGAAATTTGTGGTAGCCACTGCGTTCTAGCTACGCCGACCAAAAAATTGCTAGATTTTAATCTCTCAAGTGCGCTTGCTACATCGGCTCTTTTTAGCAAGATATCTGAGCTAACTCCACTTGGGACATCTGGAAGCATCGGTAAAGAGATTGCCACATTCATATTGTCATACAATATCTCATTCAAGCTTCCACCGACTAATATCGCTAAAGCTGAATTGGCTTGTGAAATTTGAGTTTGTAATCCGGCTAGCTGGGCCCTAGCTTCATCTGCGGTTGCTACTGTTTGGGCATATACTAGCTCATCTATTTCACCACTAGCTAATTGCATAGCCCTATACTCTACACTTTGGATATATGAGATTAGGGTATCTTTTAAAATTTGCTCTTGTTCTCTTAATGAAATTAGCAAAAAATAGGCATTAGCCACACTACTTGCTAGGCTGATTCTAGCGCTTTCATAATCAAATTTAGTAGCATTATATAAAGCCTCACTCGCATTTGCTTGGTCTCTTACTCTACCCCATAGATCAAGCTCATAGCTCAAAACAGCACTTAGAGAGAAGTTATTTATATTATTCTTACTGCTATCTGCTCTACTATCTTTGATTGCTTGGCCTTCTAGCGTGATATTTGGAAGGTATTCAAGTCTATCTAGCCTAAGGCTTATTCTGGCTTTTTCTATATTGTTTAAAGCAATGAGCAGATCGCTATTGTTTTGTAGTGATTTTTCGATTAATAAATTTAATTTCTCATCGCCAAAACTCTCCCACCACTTCTCATTAACACTATAATAGTCCATCTGATATCTATACTCTTGTTGTATCTCTATCATATCAGGGCGAAGAGAGCAACCACTTATAATAGCTGCTATTAAAATTGTTATAACCTTATTCATCTTTTGCTCCAAATTTAGCTCGTTTTCTATCTAGCCACTCATTGAAACTTTCTAATATATAGAAAAATAGTGGCACAAAGAATATCGCAATAGTAGATGCTGCTATCATACCGCCGATTACGCCCGTGCCTAATGCGTGGCGTGAGGCTGCTCCAGCGCCGGTAGCTAAGGCCATAGGCAATACCCCAAGAGTAAATGCCAAAGAGGTCATAATAATCGGTCTAAATCTCATCTTAGACGCACTAATGGCAGCCTCTTTTATACTTTTGCCTAATAGATGCTCTTGCATAGCAAATTCAACTATCAAAATTGCATTTTTAGCTGCCAAACCTATCAATAAAAGCAACCCAATCTCAAAATAAACATCATTGCTAAGCCCCCTAAAATAGGTAAATGTCAAGGCTCCAAATACCGAAAATGGCACAGCCGTTACAACCGCTAAAGGCATTAGCCATCTCTCATACTGCGCTGCTAAGATTAAAAATACAAATATAAGACCAAAAATAAAGGCTTGAGCCCCTTTGCCAGTGCTACTAACCTCTTGATATGCTGATCCAGCCCAACCTATGTTATAATCATTGCCAAGCTCTTCTTTTATAATTCTTTCAATCTCTTTAATAGAGTCTCCAGAAGTATATCCAGGCTTTGGCTCACCCATGATTTTAGCCGCTGGAAAGCCATTAAACCTATCGACATTATCTGGTCCAAGCCCCCTTGTAAGCGTAACAACAGAATCAAGTGGCACCAAATCTCCGCTTGCACCACGCACATGGATCAAGCCCAAATCTTCAGGCGAATCTCTATAGCTCTCATAGGCTCTGATATTTACCTTATAAGTCTTACCAAGTATATTAAAATCATTTACATAGTATTGACCTATGGTTGAATTTATGGTATCAAATATATCACTAAATGAAATTCCCATCATCTTAATTTTATCTCTATTTAGAGTTAGGTTATATAGAGGGAAATTTGTATCAAGAGTGGTTCTAACTTGAGTTAAAACTGGACTTTGATTGGCTTTTGCTACGACTCTTTGCACATCGGCTTCTATTTGATTGTAATCTTTACCGGTTATATTTTGTGCGTATAACTCAAAGCCACCTGTCATAGATAGCCCCATAATAGGTGGTGGCGTAGTTACAAAGGCTAATGAGTTTCTATCAACACCATATAGTGTTTTCATAAACTCGCCAGCCATAACAGCAGCCGAATTCTCCTTGCCCGGACGCTCGCTCCATGGCTGAAGAGTGATAAACATCATACCCGCATTCTCTCTAAGCGATCCGGCCATCATATCATAACCTGTTAGCGTGGTTACACTTTTTACATTTGGATTTTTAGATACCAAACTCTCTATAAATGCCGCATCTTCAAGAGTTCTAGGTAGAGTTGAGGCTGGAGGTAAATTTATAATTGATAATATACTACCTTTATCTTCAGCCGGTACTAGCCCACTAGGGATAACCTTAAATAGCTCGATCATCATAAATATTATAATCCCAACGCTAATTAAGCTGATAATCACATGACGCAAAATCTTTGCTACACCGGCAGAAAATATCCTAGTTGAAAAATCAAAAAATTCATTAAATTTACGCACAAACCAAAATGGCGGTTTCTCTTTTTTGCGTAGTATTATCGCACAAAGTGCTGGAGTAAGCGTAAGGGCTACAAGTCCAGATATACATACAGATACAACTAAAGTTAAGGCAAATTGCCTTTGTATCACGCCCACAAAACCTTCCATAAATGCAACCGGAATAAATACCGCCGAAAGCACCAAAACGATAGATATAACAGGTGCCATAATCTCATCCATAGCTTTAATAGTAGCTTCTTTAACACTTAAATTTGGTTCTTCATGTAAAATACGCTCGACATTTTCTATAACGATAATAGCATCATCAACGACAATTCCAATAGCCAAAATCAGAGCAAAAAGCGTAATCAAATTTACAGAAAATCCCATCACATAAATTCCCGCAAATGCCCCCAAAATAGACACTGGCACCGTAAGCAATGGAATAAAAGTCGCCCTAAGATTTCCTAAAAACATATATATAACAATCACAACCAAAATAATTGCTTCAATAAAGGTTTTAATAACCTCATCGATAGATACCTTGACAAATTCAGTAGTATCATATGCCACTCTATAAGTCATATCGCCTGGAAAACTCTCTTTGAGCTGATCGACTCTAGCCTTTACAGCTTCAGCCGTTTCTAGAGCATTTGCGCCACTTTGTAAAAATATAAGCACAGGCACCATGCTACCGCCATTAAAACGCCCAGCAAATGAATAACTTTGCGATCCAAGCTCTATGTTAGCAAGATCTTTTAATCTAATAATATTGCCGCTCAAATCAGCTCTTACTATAATATCTTCAAATTCGCTAATCTGCGTTAATCTGCCTTCTGGCTTGATAGAATATACATATGGGTTTCCTGTAGATGTCGGTTGTTCTCCGATTTTGCCGGCTGCGTATTGTGAGTTTTGCTCTCTGATTGCTGAAATGACTTCATTTACAGTTATATTGTAGTGTTTGAGCATTTCAGGCTTAATCCAAATTCGCATAGAATACTCTTTATTGCCGATTACAACAGCATCACCAACGCCTTTTACACGCTTTAATTCATCTGCTATATTAATACTTACATAGTTAGATAACTCTGTATCATTCATCTTTTTACTTGGGTCATAAAATGCCAAAACTTCTAAGATATTACTACTTCTCTCATCTACTTTTACGCCGACTCTACGCACCTCTTCTGGGAGTTTAGACAAGATTGGGCTTACTCTATTATTGACATTGACCGAAGCGGTTTGCGGATTGGTGCCGATTTCGAAAAATACATTTAAACTCATAGTGCCAGCTGAACTAGAAGTGCTTTGCATATATATCATATCATCAACACCATTTATCGCCTCTTCTAATGGAGCGGCTACGGCGCTTGCTATGGTTTGCGCATCAGCACCACTATATGTGGCTTGGACGACTATTTGTGGTGGAGTGAGTTGCGGATACTCTTCTACGGCGGCATTTTTAAGTCCGATGAGACCAGCTAGAACAATTATTATAGAGATAACGCAGGCAAAAACCGGGCGATTAATAAAAAATTTAGAAAACATCTACTCGCCTTTTGTAGCTACGACTTGGACAGGTGAGCCATCCTTGATCTTTTTAAAATTATCCAAGATAACTTGATCGCCATCTTTTAATCCACTTGAAACTACCACGCTAGTGGCATCTTGAGAGGCGATTTTGATAGCTCTTTTTGATACTTTGCCATTTTCTACAACATAGACAAATGGATTGACTAAATCTTGTAATACGGCAATTTGCGGTATTTTAAAACCATCTTTTTGGTAAAATCCATGAACTTTCACAGCAGCAAATACACCTGGGCGAATTTGCGTTTGGTTATTATCAAATTTGGCTTTTGCTTTTACTGTGCCACTCTTTTCATCGATTACCCTATCAAGAAAGCTTATAGTGCCATTATATTCACTGCCATTAGCTAATCTTATCTCCACAATTGAGTTAAGTTGCTTCCACTGACCACTGGCACTTTTTTCATCTATATCTAGCCTATCGGTATCTGAAATTCCAAATTCCACAAATATTGGATTTAGCTTTGTGATTCTTACTAAATCATTATCAGTAGTGCTCACATATGATCCAACATCTTTGAGCGTATCGCCGATAACACCATCAAATGGAGCTGTGACAACTGAATAGTCTAAATCCACTTTAGCGTTATTTAAATTTGCCACAGCCGAGCCGTATGCGCTACTAGCAGCGTCAAATTCTTTAGCTGAAATTGCATTTTTAGATCTCAATATAACAGCTCTGTCATATTGAGCTTTGGCATTTTTGTAAGTTGCTAATCTCTCATTATATACAGATCTATATTTTGCTTGATCTATTTGGTATAGCTTGTCACCTTGCTTTACCGTGCTTCCTGGAGTGAAAAACTGCTTTTCTATGGAGCCAACCACCTTGCCTTTAAGCACTACATCCATATCACTGACAACTTGACCATTAAATTCAAGAGTTATGGGTATATCGCCTATCTTTGCTATCGCTACACTAACTGGCAGTGCTGGAACGGCTTGTTGGGCGGTTTGTTTATTCTCACCACAACCTGTAATCATCAAAGCAACAAAGCCAAAAGTTAGAATTTTGCCTAATTTTTTCATATTATAACCTTTCGAATTTGGCAATATTATACAAAAATTTAATAAAGAAAATGTTAATAAACAATTTTAAATTAATATTTGGATATTTATTATCAAAAAGCAAAATATTAAATTCAATCTTAATCAAAAATAGGCCAAAAGAGATCAAAATCCCAATTAGCCTAGCCAAATTCGCAAAATATGCTAAATAGGCCATTTATTTGGCTTTAAATCAAATTTTATCTCTCTTTTGAGCTTAAGGCTTTTTCTAGCTCAACGCTCTTTGGATAGACAAAGATAGTTTTGCGATCAACGCTAATTAACTCTTTATTATCCTTAGCGTAAGCGTGGATCGTAATATCTAGCGGAACATCATGCCTATTGTCATTAGCTAGGGCATCAATGGTGCTCAATACTACTATTATTTTTTTCTTGCCGCCAGCTTTTAGAGTTATAGGATTTAGTGGTCTGTCGATTGATATTTTACTCTCATTGACATCAAAATAATAAGAGTGGTCACTATTATCTGTATTTTGAATCAAAAATGTATAAGCATTTTGTACTTTCAAAACACCATCATCAAGTACTTTAATGCTATATAATTGAGTAGCTCTATTGATATTTAATAGCATATGCTCTTTTTTAGTCGTCATAACCCCAAGCGCAACCACAGCTATAGACAATACAACCATATAGGCAATCGTCCTAAATCTAAAATATTTTACCTTATTGCCACTTTTTATAGATTTAGCACTTGTCCAATTTATCAAGCTTTTTTTGCCAAGTTTGCCCATCACTTCGCTACATGCGTCACTACACTCTAAGCAGTTTATACACTCAAGTTGCATACCTTTTCGTATATCAATATGGGTTGGACAGACTCTCACACAGGCCTCACAGCCGATACATTCAGCATCTGGAGTAGTTGGCTTTTTACCTAATTTAGTGTGGCCATCATAAATTTTACCACCACGGTCTTCATCATAAATCACTTGAATTGTATCATTATCAAACATAACGCTTTGAATTCTCGCATATGGACAGACATAAACACAGAAATTCTCAGCCAAATATACAACATCAAATACCAAAAACGCCGTAATCCCTATCAAAATTCCAACTAAAAGTTTATGTTCTACTGGATTACTAAGATAAGCAAAAAAATCCTCAGGTGGCACAAAATACCACATAAAATTACTCGCAGCTATGAAAGCTAGAGCTACCCAAATGATTATTGAGATAAATTTTTTAATGATATTACCATCAAATTCTTTTTGTTTGTCTTTAATATTTTTACGAATTCTCAGGATTTTAGTACATATCAAATCCCTATAAATTACACGAAATATCGTCTGTGGACAGCTCCAACCGCACCAAACTCTACCGCCCAAAGTGGTAAGAAAAAATATACTTAAAAATAAAATAATAAGCAAAAAAGGCATCAAATAGAGCTCTTGCATATCAAAAGCAGTAAAGAATAGATGAAGTTGCTTTTTATCAAAACTAAGCAAAAATAGATGATTTCCATTAATGCGAATAAATGGAAGCACCAAAGCGACAATCGTAACAATCAAATATACAATATATCGCCGTTTGGTGTAGTGTGTAGGCGTACAAGACATTGATAATTCCTTATTGATTTTTGGCGTAATTATATACCTTATTATATTAAAATATAGTTAAGTCAAATTTATTATTTGTTTAAGAAATTTAAATTTAAGTTATTTTTAGATATAATCATCGCTCAAATTTTAACGAAAGGTGGTGAGGATCGTGCCAGGAGTTAAGGTACATCCAAATGAGTCTTTTGATGAAGCTTACAGACGCTTTAAAAAGCAAACTGATCGTAACTTAGTTGTTACTGAAGTTCGTGCTAGACGCTTTTTTGAGCCAATGACTGAAATTCGCAAAAAACAGAAAATTTCAGCTCGCAAAAAAATGCTTAAAAGACTTTATATGCTTAGACGCTATGAGTCAAGACTCTAATACCATAGGCCGCTTCGGCGGTCTTTTATATCAAATTTTTGAATTCAGCCTAGAAATTTACAATTGTTATAATGGCGGACAGAGAGGGATTTGAACCCCCGAAGGCTTTCACCTTACACGCGTTCCAGGCGTGCTCCTTCAACCACTCGGACATCTGCCCAAAACACAAAAATAAAATTTGATTAATCAAAACACTAGCTCTAAAAAGAGCAAGCGTCTTAAAAAAGGAGATTACTATTTAGGAAGCTAGATTATATAGTTACTTTTTTAACATATAATAAATAAAAGCTATTAAAACAAATTTGATATAATCCACATCAAAGGATCAAAATGCTAACTCACTTAAATGAAAAAAATATGCCCAAAATGGTAGATGTAGGCGATAAAGATACAACCAAAAGAGTCGCAATCGCTAGTGGTACTATCACAATGTCGCAAGAAGCTTACAATGCGATTAAACAAAACACAGGCAAAAAGGGTCCTGTCTTACAAACTGCTGTTATCGCTGCAATTATGGGTGCTAAACGCACTAGCGAGCTAATTCCTATGTGTCATCCACTTTATATAAATTCAGTTGATATCGATATAGAAGATATGCCAAATTTGCCAGGTTTTAAGCTCATTTCTAAGGTTATAACTCATGGCAAAACAGGCGTAGAGATGGAGGCTTTAAGCAGTGTTAGTATCGGGCTTTTGACTATTTATGATATGATAAAAGCTATTGATAAATCCATGGTAATTAGCGATATAACCCTAGAATCTAAAAGTGGCGGTAAAAGTGGAGAATATAGGAGAAATGATGACTGAAATTTGCGATTTTAATAATAAAAAACCAGAAATAATCTATCCAATATTTTGGGAATATAAGGTAATATTTGATAGTTTAAGCGATGAAAAAAGCATTATAAAAGAGTGCGTAGGCGATAGGGAATACAAACTTCAAAGCTCTCACACTAGCAAAAATGCTAAATTCAAAAGCTTTAATCTAAGCGTATTAGTAAATAACAACACAGAGCGTTTAGAGCTATTTACTCTACTTAAAAAACACTCTAAATTTGTATTATAACTCTAGCCAATCGGCTAGAGCTTATTTGATCATATCTTTAGCGATATTAGCTACATTTGTAGCACTAAATCCAAAATATTTAAATAGCTCATCAGCTGGAGCTGAAGCACCAAATGAACTCATTCCAAGCACATTATCAGCAAATTTATACCACTCAAGCGCACTTGCTGCCTCTACGGCTAAAATCTTAGTATTAGGCGAAAATATACGCTTGATATAATCACCATCTTGCTCGCATAAAAGCTCGAAGCAAGGCGCAGAGACGACATTTACGCCAATACCGCTATTTTCTAATAATTTAGATGCTTCAAGGCATAATCCAACCTCACTGCCGCTAGCTACTAGTGTAATTTGCGGATTTTGGCTCTCTTTAATGAGATAAGCACCATTTGCCACGCTACCAAATTTAGGCTCATCTAATGGATTTAATCCCTGTCTTGAACAGACAAAAGCACACGGCGCATTGAGCCTAAGCGCAACCTTCCAGCACTCTACATTTTCCACGCCATCAGCTGGGCGGAATGTATAGAAATTCGGCATTGCTCTAAATGTACTAAGCTGCTCAATTGGCTCATGTGTTGGGCCATCTTCACCTACTCCGATACTATCGTGCGTCCAGATAAAATAGTGTTTAAGCTTCATTAACGCCGCAAGTCTAGCTCCAGCTTTAAGATAGTCGCTAAATATAAAAAATGTCGCACTAAATGGGATGAAAATTCCATACCTAGCATAGGCATTACAGATCGCAGCCATAGCGTGTTCTCTGATACCAAAGTGTAGATTTTTGCCGTTTGGATAGTCGCCAAAGCCCTTTAACTCTGTTTTATTACTAGGTGCTAAATCCGCACTACCACCTATAAAACCTGGCAAAGCGGCGGCGATAGCGTTTAAAATTTTACCATTACTATCTCTTGTAGCTATCTTTTGAGCGTTAAAAATAGGAAATTCTATCTTGCTAAAATCAGGATTTAAGAGTGAATTTAGCAGCTCTTTTTTATCTTGGCTTAACTCACTTACTTTCTTATCCCATAAAGCATTTGCCAAATCACCCCTTTCTAAGGCTAGATTAAACCAAAATTTCACATCATCATCTACAAAAAAACTTAAATTCGGATCAAATCCGGCCGCTTCTTTAGCCTTAGCGATAATCTCAGCGCCAAGCGGAGCGCCATGAGCGTGATGGCTGCCTTCTAGCTCGCCAGCGCCTTTAGCGATTTTGGTTTTGGCTATTATTAGATATGGTTTGGTTTTGTTTTTGGCTTCATTTAGGGCAAATTCGATCTCATCATAGCAATGACCATCTATCTTAGCTACCTCAAATCCAGCCGCTTCAAATCTCACCTTTACATCTTCAGACCACGCTATAGCTGTATCGCCTTCAATAGTAATCTCGTTACTATCATAGATTATTACTAAATTATCCAAATTATGCTTACCCGCAAGCGCACAGGCCTCGTAGCTAATCCCTTCTTGTAAATCGCCATCGCCACATAAACAATAGATCTTGTGATTTATGATATCACTACCTAGCAAATTCTCAGCCGATTTAGCCGCCATAGCAAAGCCAACAGCATTTGCCACGCCCTGACCAAGAGGCCCCGTAGCGATCTCTACACCAGCAGTCTCGATCTCGGGATGGCCTGGAGTCTTAGAGTGAAGTTGGCGAAATACCTTTAAATCATCCAAGCTAATATCATATCCACTAAGATATAAAAAGCTATAAACCAAGCTGCTAGCATGACCGCCACTAAAGATCAATCTATCTCTATTTAACCAAGATGGATTTTTGGGATTGTGATTTAGATGAGTGCTTAAAACCGCAATTATATCAGCTAGCCCCATTGGTGCGCCTGGGTGACCTGAATTTGCTTTTTGTACCATATCGGCACATAAAAATCTTATTGTATCGGCCTGTTTTTTATACATTTTTATCCTTTTAAATATCTGTTTATTAGATTTGAGATTAGCTCTTTTAGCTCTTTGTTTTGAATTTCTAAAATTATTTGAGACTCTAGCTCATTTTGGATTTTTATAGCTTCATCTACCCCAAGTAAATTTGTAAATGAATTCTTAGAAGTATCGTTATTTGTGGGTTTTCCAGCGATTTTAGCGTTGCTTGTAGCGTCGATTATATCATCGTGAATTTGAAAAGCTAAGCCAAGCTTCAATCCCGCTTCATAGATGCTTTTACACTCTTCATCGCTAGCCCCAGCGATCACAGCGCCCATCTCCATACTAGCTGCTATGAGTGCGCCGGTTTTGTGTAGATGAAGAAATTTAAGCTCATTTAAATTTAATTTTTTATTCTCAAAATAGCAATCGATCGCTTGACCAATCACCATGCCCTCTAGGCCGCCATTTCTACTAAGTATCTCTATGCATTTGATCGCTATCTGTGGTGGTAAATTTGAATTTGCTATCACTCTAAAAGCTTCAGTATTTAAAGCATCGCCAACCAAAATAGCCGTAACTTCATCATATTTGACATGTAAGGTCTCAACACCACGGCGAAGTGCTGAATTATCCATAGCTGGTAAATCATCGTGGATCAAAGAATAAGCGTGTAAAAACTCTACCGCCAAGGCTACAGGATATGGATCGCATAGCGGATTTATCGCTTTTGCTGTGCCGATTAATAACTTAGCTCTAAAGTGTTTGCCACCTGCTTTTAAAATCCACGCAATAGCCTCGTTAAAATGCGGATGAAAGCTCTCTACCTTAGGCAAATTCGCCTCCAAATAGTCTGAAAAATTCATTTATTTACCCGAACAAAAAATTGAAAATCATCCCTTGAAATTAGATAGTATGTTTGTGAATTTTTATTTTTCATAATATTATCTACATCAATAGCATTTTTTACCGCTACGCCATCTATTTGCATGATTCTATCTCCAACTTTTAGCCCTAATTTACTAGCCTTGGAATTTGCTTTTACACTAGTGATTATCATATATTTATTTACATTTACCCCAAATTCAGAAAGAAATTTTGGTTTTGGGGGGACTTTTTTTATCTCTGTGGTTTTATTGTTATCTACAATATTTTTAGCTGTGATATTTGACATTTTTATATTATAATTTAGGATTTGCTCTCCACGCTTAATCTCAAATTTTAGCAAAGAGCCCTTATCAGCAAATAATATCATCTCATTTATCTCTCTTAGAGTTGATGGCTTTTTGCCATTGATTGATAAAATTTCATCAGAACTTCTAAGCTCATTGCCAGAGCCAAATGGATTTGCGCTTGATACCTTTATCGTGCCGTTATTTTCAATAAATTTAACTCCAATATCACCATAATACACATCATCATATCGCATAAAATGTTTTAAATATCTATTTGGGATAAACTTATTATCCCCAAGGCTAATCCCCACCATAGAAGCACAATCACACACCAGCATTCCAGCTCTACCGGTATTAAAACTAAGCTCATCAAACTGCCCAAGCTCGCTACCAAAACTCTTAATATGCCCCATATTTGCTATATTTTCTTCTAGCGTCATAACCCACATATCTTGCTTACTATCAAGCTCATCAAGCATAAACGCCCCACGAAGAGTAAATCCTGGCTTGACTAGATATAGGCCAAGATACGGATCAAATTTGATATAATCTTTTTTATCTAATGGATTTTTTTTGTCATAAATCACGGCGGCATACTCGCCATTTAAGGCAATTGCGATATTGTCTTTATAGTTAAATTGAGACTCTCGCATCTTCTCATATATCGCAGTTCTATCGGCGATCGTTGGTTCTGGAGCTGCGTATAAAATCGCCCCAACCATCAAAATAGCTATAAAAATTCTAATCAATTTACACCTCCAAAACCACCAAATCCACCAAAAAGCGATGCGGCGGCATTTTGCTTCTCATCATTTGCCAATTTTATAGCGTCATTAATCGCTGAAATCAATAGAATTTGTAAGCTATCTTTATCTTCAAGTAACGAGTCATCAATACAAATATCCAAAATTTCAGATTTTCCATTGATTTTTACACTGATTAATCCACCACCTGACTTGCTCTCAAATTCCTTTTTAGCAAGGCTTTCTTCAAATTCATTTGCCTTTTGTTGAGCTTGAGATAACATCTGCGTCATCTTTGAAAGATCAAAATCTTTAAACATACACTAACCTTTTAAATTTGTCACGATTATATCAAAAGAGCCTTTAAAATTGGCTTTTTAGCCATCTATTTTGTTATTTGAATCTACATGGACAATTGTAGGTTGAAATTTTTTCGCTTTTTTAACACTCATCGAAGCATAACTTACAATTATGATTATATCGCCTACACAGACCTTTCTAGCTGCTGCGCCATTAAGGCAAATTTCGCCATCTTTCTCGCCTTTAATCACATATGTAGCAAATCTCTCACCATTATTAACATCCAAAATTTCAACCTTTTGAAACTCAAGCAAATTCGCCGCTTTCATCAATTTTTCATCTATAGTGATTGAACCAACATAGTTTAAATTCGCATCAGTTACTGTGGCTCTGTGAATTTTGCTAGCTAGCATCTCTATTTTCATCTTTATCCTTTTTTGCTTAATATCTCTTTTACAACTTCTTGGTCACTAAATGGGTATTTAACTCCATTTATCTCCTGATAATCCTCATCGCCCTTGCCTAAAATCAGCAATATTTCATCATTTTGTATAGATATAGCCTTGGCGATTGCCTCTTTGCGATTTTGAATTTTAATCGTATTTTTAGGCATTGAAGAGCTGATTTGCTCTATTATCTCATCTGGATCTTCGCTTCTTGGATTATCGCTTGTTACGATCGCTATTTTAGCGTATTTAGCGACTATCTGCCCCATTATAGGGCGTTTGGTTTTATCCCTATCGCCACCAGCACCAAATACCACTATCAATTCGCTATTTTTCATAGAGCTTAGCACCTTTTCTATCCCATCTGGCGTGTGGGCAAAATCAACTATAATTGTCGGAGAATGCGATACTATCTCCATCCTACCGGCTACGCCTTTAAAGCCTTTGAGCGAATTGGATATGGTTTGTAAATCCAAATTTAAGAGTTTTTTCAAAGCGCCTACCACACCAAGAGCGTTATAGAGATTAAATTTACCATGTAGATCAAGGCTTGAATTTGCCCTTTCTTTATCTGTAAATATAGTTGCGTTTATGCCATTTTTTAGCTCAAACTCACCCACGCAAATATCGCCATTTTTAAAAGAATATGTAAGCGAATTTGATCTATTGTAGGTGATATTATCATCATCGCCATTTATTATCTTATCACACTCATCGCTTAAAAAGCTAGATTTTACTCTTGCGTATTCGCTAAAACTTTTATGATAATCTAAATGATCTTGGCTTAAATTTGTAAAAATTTTTAACGCAAAACTCAAGCCTTCAATGCGATTTTGAGCTATTGCGTGTGAGCTAACCTCCATAATGAAATACTCACATCCACTATTAACAGCCTCTTTAATATAGCTAATAGTTTCTAAAATTTGACTTGTCGTTAGAGCTTTTTTAGCTATCTGCCTATCACCGATAAAAGATCCGCAAGTTCCGCTAACTGCGCTTTTGTGGCCTAAATTTGCCAAAGCATAAGAGAGCAAAAAAGCCGTCGTGGTCTTGCCATTTGTCCCTGTGATACCGATAATTTTAATGCGATCTCTAAGCCCTAAAATATCTATGGCTTCACTAGGAGTAATCAAATTTGCCCCAAGCTCCATAGCTTCAGCGCTATATTTGGAATTTGAGTTAGAGACTACGAAGTAGCATCCACTCTTAACTTCTTTAGAATTATCAGTAATAAATCCACTATTTAAGGCTATTTTCATCTTTGCTCCTAATCTTAGCCAAGACCTCGCCAACTCTCTCATCACCCATAAACATCTTAACCGAACTCTCTAAATATTTAAGCCCAATATCTATAAATCCATTATCTATTAAGAAATTCACAAGCTCAAAAAGCTCATCTTTATCTGTGATTATAATCTTAGTAGAAAACAAAATACTCTCAAATATCTGCTTAAAATCGTTATTATTTAATAAATTCTTAAAATCCGCATAGGTGATGGCATTTTGGCTCTCTAATATCATATTACTCTCTTGAGATGCGCTTTGTATGATATCGATAATCTCGGCGATAGTATCGGAGTTATCTTTTTGGGCTGGATCAAAATATATCTCAAATAGCGATATGGCCTCGCTAGGATTGCTTTTAGCTATCTCGCAAAGCTCTATAAAAGCAAGGATTTCATCGCTAGGCGAGATATTATATGCGATATTAAAACTCATCTTAGCAAGATCAAATTTGCCTCTTTTAAATAGCTTAATTGCGATATCTTTATACCTTTGACTCATCAACTTCCTCGGATTATACTCTTTATCTCTCAATAAAATTTGCGATAATTATACACAAAATATAAAAAATTTATATTTAAATATCGCCGATTTTATCCCTATTATCTGATTAAAAATTTAACAATCTATAATAATTTTTACATCTTTGTAATATCAAATTCTTGCCCCATTGGGATATTAACAATGTTAAGCTCTGGGTGAATATCATTGCGAATTTGCTTTTCAACGCCAAATTTCAGAGTTTGAGAACTAGCCGCACAGCCGTGGCAATGCCCTACTAAACGCACATAAACCACACCATTTTTAATCCCCAAAAGCTCGATTCCACCGCCATCACGCTCAAGCATAGGCGTGACAACTTTAAGACTCTCACTAACTGGCTCATAAAGCTCTTCATCACTAAATGGTATCATAATCATCCTTTTGTTTTTACTCAATTATATTAAAAAATAAGAAATTTAGATTAAATATTGTATTTTTAAATTTATGACAGCAAGGTTGTTTTGTTTGGATTATTAGTTAAAAATTATTGATTTTTGAATTTATAAAAGCAAATTTGCTAGGAAAAATCCTAGCAAATCGCTACTCAGATACTAGCTCGATATAAGCCATCTCAGCTGCGTCACCTTTTCTGGTGCGTGTTTTGATGATTCTTGTATAACCGCCATTTCTATTTGTGTATTTTGGTGCGATTTGAGTAACTAATTTGTTAGTAGCTTCTTTATCTTGTAAAGATGCAAATACATATTTATGGGCGTTGAAATCACCTTTTCTAGCTCTTGTTATTAGCTTTTCTACATAGCTTCTTAGCTCTTTTGCTTTCGGTAAAGTAGTTTCTATTTTACCAGACTTAACGATTGCTATCGTAAGATTTTTAAGCAAAGCAGCACGGTGAGAGCTAGTGCGGCCTAGTTTTCTATATCCGTGATTATGTCTCATTATCTTTCCTTCGCTTTTATGATTTTAACTCAGCTATTTTTTTTCTGAGTGATTCTTTGCTATCTCCTAGCTTATTTTCACCAAATGGATAGCCTATTTCAGCCATTACAGCTTTAATCTCATCAAGAGATTTTTTGCCTAAATTTTTAAGCTCTTTTAGGTCACTCTCTTCCATTAAAGCAAGCTCACCAATGAATTTAATCTCAGCTTTATCTAGACAATTGAAACTTCTAGCTGATAAATTTAAATTCTCAATACTCTCTAAAAGTTTTGAATGCTCACTAGAGCCTTGAGATGAAGTCATAGCCATATTTACATCTATATTTAAAATATTGTTAAATATAGACATCTGTTTATACATAGCTTCAATTGAGTTTTTAAATGCTTCTAAAGGCGTTACCTGACCATCTGTAGTTATAGTTAGGACTATTTTTTCGTAGTCTGGATTATCTTCAACTAACACATTTTCAATCTCATAAACTGCATGTTTAACAGGTGTAAAGAAAGCATCAAGAGCGATATAGCCACTCTCTACACTCTCTCTAATCTCTTCGCTAGGCACATAGCCAATTCCTTTTTCTATTATTAGAGAGAAATTTAGCTCTGCGTCTTCGTTAATTGTAGCTAGATACGCATCAGGATTTACTATCTCTACTATATTATTAGATAGATCTGCACCTGTAATCTCTTTTGGCCCTTTAAAGCTATATTCGATAACCTCATGCTCTGAGTCATTTTTGAGCTTAAATCGTAAATTTTTGAGATTTATGATAAATAGCGTTACATCTTCTAGCATACCACGCATACTATCAAATTCGTGAGACACGCCTTCTATTTTTACAGCAGTTGGAGCAAATCCAACCGTGCTTGTATAGAGTAGTCTGCGAAGCGGATGAGCTAGAGTAACTGCATAGCCGGTCTCAAAAGGATACGCTACTATTTTAGCCACATTTTCACTTATTGGGGTAACCTCTATGTCAGTAGGCATGTAAGCTGATGTTGTTATCTTTCTCATCATAATCTCCTTATTATTTAGAGTAAAGCTCGACTATATATCTTTCCTCAACTGGAATGATAACCTCTTCTCGTTCTGGAATTCTAGTGAAAATTCCATATTTTTTATCTTTTTCTACATCTACCCAAGCTACTATGCCTGTTTGGTTAGTAAGCTCAATGGCACGAACGATTTGTGGGTTTTCTTTGCTCTTCTCGATAATTTCTATCTTTTCACCGGCTCTTACTCTGTATGAAGGGATATCAACTCTTTTGCCATTTACTAAGATATGGCCGTGAGTTACTAGCTGTCTTGCGAATCTTCTAGTAGATGCAAAGCCCATTCTATAAACTACATTATCAAGTCTTTGCTCTAATAAAGAGATAAGAAGTGCACCGGTATTTCCCTCTCTTCTTGCGGCTTCGGCAAATAATCTTCTAAATTGTTTTTCACTTACGCCATACATAAATTTAGCTTTTTGTTTCTCTCTTAATTGTAAGCCATATTCGCTTACTTTAGCTTTTCTTTGTCCATGTTGGCCTGGAGCGTATGGTCTTTTTTCTAATGCGCTCTTGCCAGCTAGTCTTCTTTCGCCTTTAAGTGCAAGAGATACACCTAGGCGTCTTTCTAATTTTTCAACTGGTCCTCTATATCTTGCCATTATAATTCTCCTAAATTCTATCTACAATTACACGCGGCGGCGTTTTGGTGGTCTGCAGCCATTGTGAGCTAGAGGAGTTATATCTTTTAGATATAGCACCTTAATTCCTTCTACTGCGCCGATACTTTTAACTGCTGTTTCTCTACCACTACCTGGGCCTTGGACTTTGATGCCTACTTCTTTAATGCCATGCTCTTTAGCTTTATTTAATGCATCTTCTACAGCTTGTTGAGCTGCGTATGGGGTTGATTTTTTGCTACCTTTAAAGCCTAAGCCACCAGCACTACTCCAAGCAATAGCATTACCCATCTCATCAGTAACCGTAACCATTGTATTATTAAATGTAGCAGAAACATATACAATGCCTCTAGCTATATTTTTTTTAACTACTTTTTTCTTAATTACTTTTCTCTTTGCCATATTTTATCCTTATTTAGTAGCAGCGCCAACAGTTTTTCTTCTGCCTTTTCTAGTTCTTGCGTTTGTTTTTGTTTTTTGACCACGCACTGGCAGACCTTTTCTGTGTCTTAAGCCTCTAAAGCTACCTAAATCCATTAAAGCCTTAATATCCATAGCTACACTTTTTCTTAGGTCACCTTCAACCATATAGTGCTCTTGGATCTCTTTTCTGATCGCAGCGGCTTCATCTTCACTTAGCTCATAAACTCTCTTGTCATAAGAGATACCTACAGCATCAAGAATTTTTCTTGAAGTATATAGCCCTATACCATAGATATATGTAAGGCCATACTCAACTCTTTTTTTCTTTGGTAAATCAACACCTGCAATACGAGCCATACCTTATCCTTGTCTTTGTTTATGTTTTGGATTTTCGCAAATTACATGAACTATGCCTTTGCGTTTGACAATTTTACATTTGTCACACATCTTCTTTACAGAAGGACGAACTTTCATCTGAGTCTCCTAAAAATTATTTACCACTTTTACTAGACTGCACTTAGGTCTAAGAACACGCCTAAACCAACTATTTTCAAAACAAGTGGCACGCTTTGAAAACACTTCTTTTATCCAGTTTGGATGCAAAGCGCAAAATTGTATCTAAAATTGGCTTTAAAATTTATAAATTTGAATTTAAATCGAAATGGAATTACGCTTAACAGAGCCGTAGCTCTGTTAAAAACTTAAGAGTTTAAAAATTTCTCCAAATCCGCTTTTGGATCTTCGCTGATTAGTGATAGATTATATTTTTCTACTAAGAAATTTAATATCTCGCTATTTAAAAATTTTGGCAAGCTAGGCCCTATATGGATATTTTTTACACCTAAATATAAGAGTGCTACTAATATTATTATAGCTTTTTGTTCCATCCACATTAACACTATTGAAAGCGGCAAGTCATTGATAGCTATCCCTGTAGCTTCGCTTAAAGCCATAGCTATTTTTACTCCGCCATTGCTATCATTGCACTGACCCAAATCTAAATATCTTGGGATATTTGTCCCTTCAATTAAGCCAAAATCTATATCATTAAATCTAAATTTACCACAACTTGAAGTCAAAATCACACAATCCTTTGGCACGCTAAGAGCTAGCTCTCTATAATACTCTCTACCCTTGCCCGGCGCATCACATCCTGCTATAACAAAAAATCTACGAATTTTACCACTTTTAATTGCCTCTAAAATCTCACCAGCCATAGGCAAAACAGCCTTATAGTGATGGCCTGTGCTGATTACTTCATCGCTATCAAAGCCGCTTACATCATCAAGCTCTAAAGCTTTATTAATTAATGGAGTAAAGTCGTCGCCGATAATATGAGCTATGCCTTTAGTGCTAGCAATATCATATCCAAACAATCTATCACTATACTTGGCACTTTTGCGAAGTGGGACAATACAATTTGTAGTCATCAAAATAGCCCCGTTAAATTTATTAAAAAGCTCAGTTTGATCAAACCAAGCTTTGCCTAAATTCCCTTTTAAATGAGGATACTTTTTAAGCTCTGGATAGCCATGAGCTGGAAGCATTTCAGAGTGAGTATAGATATTGATCCCTTTGTCTTTGGTCTGTTCTAATAGCTCTTTTAGTGCATGAAGATTATGTCCGCTTACTAAAATAGCTTTGCCTTCTGCTCTGTTTTGAGTGATTTTTACAGGAGTCGGGATACCGAATTTGCTTGTATGAGCATTGCTTAGAATATCCATAACTTCTACTCCAGCTTTGCCTACTTTTAGCAATTGTTCAATATGCTGATCAAAGTTAAAATTCATATTTGTAAGTGTAAAATACAAGGTTTGAGCCATTACATCATCTACATTTTTTGTATTAGCCCCTAATTCATTTGCGTGGTGGCGATATGCACTTAGACCCTTTAAGGCAAATATCATCATATCTTGTAGTCTTGCTAGTGTAGCGTCTTTACCGCAAGTTCCGATACTTTGTCCTTTAGAACCACATCCATCATTAGCACTCATCTCACATTGATGACAAAACATCTCTAAATCCATAAAAATCCTTTAAAATAAATTAAATTTGGATTTTATAGAATTTTTATATTTTTGTATGTAACCGCTTCACACAACTAAACAAATTTCACCTCTTGATAGGGTTAAAAATCCATTTTTTTCTAGCTGTTTGAGATTTTTAGATACGCTCTCTCTTGTTACGCCTAGATGATTTGCTATTTGCTGATGAGTTATCTTTATGCTGTTATTTATAGCATTTTTATTGATAAATTCAATCAACCTATCACGAAATGGTATAGTTTTGCTTTTTGAAGCTACCTCTATACTCTTAGCAAATTGCTTAGCAAAAATAGTCAAAATATACTCACTAAGCTTAGGATATTTCTCCCTTAAATTTCTAAAAATATTATCTGGGATTGCAATAATTTCTAAATCGCCAAGAGCTTGAAGATTTAATTCTAATTGAAGTGATTTTTGAGTACAAATTTGGCATATTACCCATTCATCACCCTTTTCAAGGGTGAGAATTGTCTGTTCTTGAGAGCCAAAAATAGTATAAACTCTAAGAGACCCAGAGCCTATCATCAGCAGTCCATAATGGCTCTTTGTAAGGGAGCTACCATCGCTAAATTTTTTAATTTGTAAAGATTCTTCTATCTCATCTAAATCTTGCGAAGATACACCAAATCTTTTAAGCTTATCTTTTAAAATCTCTATCATAGATTATTTATAACGATATGTGATTCTGCCTTTATCTAGACTATATGGTGTAAGCTCCACTTTAACCCTATCACCTGGCATTATTTTGATATAGTGCATTCTCATCTTGCCTGCAATGTGGCATAAAATCACATGCTTATTATCTAATTCTACTTTGAAAGTGGCATTTGGTAGGGCTTCAACTACATTGCCATCAATCTCTATAACATCATCTTTTGCCAAATTTATTCCTTTCGTTATTATCAGCTATTACAAATTTAAAGAAAATTAAATTGAATTTAAATTTCTTTAAACTCAAAGCAACCTTTAGCTAACGCTACTTAAAATTTCAGCCTTGCCATTTATCACAGCTACGCAGTGCTCATAATGGCTAGTTCGCATACCATCTACGCTAGTAACAGTCCATTTGTCTGCGGCAATCTTTGGGGTGCCATCTTTTTGACAAATCATCGGCTCGATACAAAAGACCATACCATTTCTAATCTTTGGCCCAGCTTTTGGGGTTGTCCCTTCTAAATAATTTGGAATTTCAGGCTCTTCATGTGGTTTGCGACCTATACCATGACCACAAAAGCCCTTCAAAGGCACATACCCACGAGATAGTATAAATTGCTCCAACTTATAGCATAACTCTTTAAAATGCATACCGACCCTAATCTCATCAATAGCATAATACAAGGCATCTTTGCTACAAGCTATCAAATCTTCATCGCTTTTTGAGATATTGCCTACTGGATATGTCCTAGCACTATCACCAAAAAATCCATTTAAATTTGAACCGATATCAACTGAAACTATATCGCCATCTTGTAAAATATAGCCATTTGGAATTCCATGAATCACAACCTCATTTACGCTGATACAAGCTGTATTTGGAAAGCCGTAAAGTCCTTTAAAAGCGGGTTTAGCCCCAGCAGAAACTATCATATCTTCGCAAATTTTGTCAATTTCAAGTAGCGAAATTCCAGGCTTAATAATAGTATGGAGATGATCTAGAGTAGCTGCGACTATCTTATTAGCCGCACGCATACTCTCTATCTCTTTTGGAGTTTTTATACCTATAGCCATTTTATAGCCCAACCGCACTTAGAGTTTGATATTTACTCATATAGACTTGAGCTTCTATCTTTCTCATCGTATCAAGTGCTACTTGCACCACAATCAATACAGATGTACCACCAAAGTAGAATGGCACTCCCATAAATTTAACTAAAACCCAAGGCAAAGTAGATATAAGACCAAGATATATAGAACCAGTCAAGGTAAGCCTACTAGCTACTTCGTTTAAGAAATTAGCCGTGCTCTCACCAGGTCTGACACCAGGGATAAATCCGCCTTGTCTTTTTAAATTTTCGCTTATATCTTTTGCATTAAATGTAATGGAGGCATAAAAATATGCAAAAAATAGAATAAACAAAAATGTTAAAATATTGAAAAAATAGCTATTTGGATTTAAAAAATCATTGATAGCTACTATAAACTCATTTGTACTTGCTTGTAAAATTGTCCCTGGGAACATCAAAATAGCACTAGCAAAAATCGGTGGAATAACACCACTTAAATTTACTTTAATAGGGATGTAATTCATTATTCTCTTATTTTGATTTTGCATAACAGTTTTACGAGAATATGAAATTGGCACCCTTCTTTCGCCCATCTCTACATATATTACCACACCAACAGTAGCTAGGATAATCAAAGCAATTGCTATAACTACTAAGAAATTTAACTCGCCGGTATTGACTAGATCAATTGTCCCTCCAATAGCACTTGGAATACCACTTACTATACCAGCAAAGATTATAAGACTGATACCATTACCAATACCTCTTTGAGTGATCTGCTCACCTATCCACATAAGTAGCATTGTGCCAGTTAGCATAGATACGCAGCTAATTCCGATAAATAAATTCATATCTATCATTATCGCACTAGATCCATCTTTACCAGTTAGGCTTTGTAATCCGATGCTTACTCCTATAGCTTGTATCACGGTAATTACGATAGTAGCATAGCGGATAATTTGCATATATTTTTGCATACCATCACGCTCTTTTTTCATCTTGCCTAAATTTGGAAATGTAGCAGCTAAAAGCTCCATAATAATTGAAGCAGTGATATAAGGCATAATGCCTAGCGAAATAATGCTTAAACGCTCAGCAGCGCCGCCGCTAAACATATTAAACATACCAAGTGCATTTGAGCTATTTGAAGTAAAAAATTCCCTAATAACATCAATATTTACACCAGGTACTGGCACATAAGCCAGCACCCTGTAAGCAAACAAAAATCCAAGCGTAATTAATATCTTGTTGATTAATGCTCTGTTCATTAGCTATTTCCAGTTGCCTTTATATTCTCATCTTTTATTTTACTTGCTAAATCTTTAGCACCAGCACCAATGAGTTTAACCTTTTTAATGCTGTTTGAGAATTTATGTACTGTTTTAAGAGTATCTAGCGTAATTTCGCTTAACTCTTTAATAGCAGGATTTCTATCAACGCTAATCGCATATGGTTTTTCAAATTTAGAAGTAAAGCCTACTTTTGGCAGTCTTCTTTGAAGTGGTTGTTGGCCACCTTCAAAGCCTCTTTTTTCGTTATAACCTTTTCTAGCTGTTTGACCCTTGCCACCTTTTGTAGCCGTTTTACCCCAGCCACTACCTTGACCACGACCGATTCTTTTAGTATTGCGAGTTGAGCCAGCAGCTTTTTGTAAATTTTCTAGTCCCATGCTCTCTCCTTAACCTTTTAGCATACTTAATGCTTTAATTGTAGCACGAACGACATTTGCAGAGTTGTTTGAACCAAGAGATTTAGTAAGTATATTTTTGATACCTGCCAACTCTACAACTGGACGAGCACCACCACCAGCGATAACTCCGGTACCTTCGCTAGCTGGTTTTAGCAAGATTCTACTTGCGTTATATTTAACTTCAACATCATGTGGAATGGTACTACCTTTGAGTTTTACCTCTACGATATTTTTAAAGGCATCATCAGTAGCTTTTCTCATCGCATCTGGCACCTCTTTGGCTTTACCAAATCCGAATCCAACACGACCTTTTTTATCACCTACAACAACAAGAGCTGTAAATCTAAATCTTCTACCGCCTTTTACAACCTTAGTAACACGACCGATATCGACGATTACTTCTTCAAATTCTTCTCTATTATACTTTTCCATCAACAATCCTTGCGTTATAGCTTAATGCCATTTTCTCTTAGAGCTTCAGCAAATGCTGCAACTACACCATGATAAAGATAGCCATTTCTATCAAATACCGCTTCTTTAATTCCAGCTTTTTCTAGTTTTGCAGCAATATCTTTAGCCAGCACTGCCGCACCGGCTTTATTTGCTTTTATGCCTAGTTTTCTACCATCACTAGCACAAAGCGTAGTAGCGTTGATATCTTCTATCGCTTGGACATATAGAGTTCTATTAGATTTGAATATAGAAATTCTAGGGCAAGACGCAGTACCGCTAATTTTAGCTCTTATTCTTCTTTTTCTCTTAATTCTTAGAGATAATTTTCTTTTTAATACATTTGCTACCATTGCTTACCCTTATTTCTTAGATGTTTTACCGGCTTTGCGGATTATGCGCTCTTCAACATATTTGACACCTTTGCCTTTGTAAGGTTCTGGTGGTCTAAAGCCTCTTACTTCAGCTGCTACTTGGCCTACTACTTGTTTATCGCTACCTTTAATTGTGATAATGTTTTTCTCAACACTTACTTCTACACCTTCAGGAAGCTCATAATTAATAGGGTGAGAAAAGCCTAATGCTAACTCTAATACTTTACCTTTTGCCGCAGCTTTATAACCAACACCATTGATCTCTAACTGTCTAGTAAATCCAGCAGTTAAGCCAATTACTATATTATTAGCCAAAGCACGATATGTACCCCAGTAGGCTCTGCTTTGTCTATCATCGCCTTTGCTAGCAAAAGTGATAAGACCATCTTTAACTTCTACATTGACATTGCCTTTAGTGTCTAGTTCTTTAGTAGCGTTGCCCTTTTTAAACACTAAAACTGCACCATTTAAACTAACATCTAAACCGCTTGGGATAGATATTGGCTGTTTTCCAATTCTTGACATATTTTTCCTTTTTACTTGTCTAGGGTATTTCTACGCTATGCGAATGGATACCCAATACCATAAAAAGATTAGCCTTTCAAATTTAAAAAGGCTAATTCCACTCTTACCAAACTGTACAAAGCACCTCACCGCCAACACCAGCTTTGTGTGCTTCATCATTGCTTAAAACACCTTTACTTGTGCTAACGATAATTGTCCCATAACCATTTTTAAATCTTTTAATCTCATCTTTGCCTTGATAAACTCTACGGCCTGGTTTTGAAACTCTTTTTAGCTCATTGATAACACTTCTACCACGCTCGTCATATTTTAAAACTACATTAATGAATTTTTTATTATTCTCTTCAATAACATTGTAGCTTTCAATATAACCTTTTTGTGCTAGAATTTTTAAAGTCGCCTCAACAACATTTGAGTGTAGAAGTTGAGTAGTCTCTAATCTTCTCATAGCCGCATTTCTAATGCGTGTTAATCCATCTGAAATTAAATCATTTATCATCTTGCTTCCCTTACCAACTTGCTTTTTTAAGACCTGGTATTAGTCCTTCGTTAGCCATTTTTCTTAGGCACACACGGCAAATTCCAAAATCTTTATAAACAGAGTGTGGGCGACCACAAATTTGACATCTAGTGTATCCACGCACGCTAAATTTAGGTTTGCGTGCTGCTTTTGCTATCATTGATTTTTTTGCCATATTACTTTCCTTTTGCAAATGGAATGCCAAAGAGTTCAAGTAGCTTGAACGCTTGTTTGTCATCGTTAGTTGTTGTAACTATAGTTATATTCATACCATGTGTTCTTAGAATTTGATCAAATACAACTTCTGGAAACATTAGTTGTTCATTTAAACCAAAGTTATAATTACCACGACCATCAAATCCATCTCTAGGCAAACCACGGAAGTCTTTTACCCTAGGAAGTGCGATGCTAATTAGTTTATCTAAGAATGCATACATTTGCTCTTTTCTTAGAGTTACTTTTATACCCACTGGGAAGCCTTCTCTTACTTTAAAGCCAGCAACTGATTTTTTAGCATTTGTAACAACTGCTTTTTGGCCGGCTATTAAAGATATTGTATCAGCCATATTTTGAAGTAATTTTTGATCCTTAGCACCCTCGCCAGCTCCGACGCTAATCACAATTTTTTCAATCGCTGGAATAAGCATAGGATTTTTGATATCAAATTCTTTAACCAAAGCCGGTTTAATACTCTCTGCGTATTTAGTTTTTAATCTCATACTTAGCCCTCAACTTTGCTTACATTTGAAATATCAATAGGCATCTCTTTGCTTATAAAGCCACCATTTGGATTTTTATCACTTGGTTTTACAGCTTTTTTAGCAACTTTTACACCCTCTACTATCACTTGACCTTTTTTAGGAAGCACTGCTAAAACTTTAGCAACTTTGCCCTTATCATCACCTGCGATTACTTTTACTTCATCGCCTTTTTTGATTTTATATTTTACTGCCATTATAGAACCTCCGGTGCAAGAGATACGATTTTCATAAAATTCGCATATCTTACTTCTCTACCCACTGGGCCAAATATACGAGTACCTACTGGCTCTCTTTTGTTATCAAGTATAACAGCAGCATTTTCATCAAATCTAATTAAAGATCCATTATCTCTTTGAACCTCTTTTTTAGTCCTTACTACTACTGCTTTTACCACTTGACCTTTTTTAATTTTGCCATTTGGTAGAGCTTTCTTAACTGAGCAAACGATAACATCACCTAGGCTTGCATATCGTCTTTTGCTACCACCTAAAACCTTTATACACATTAACTCTTTTGCGCCACTATTATCTGCTACTGCTAGTCTTGTAAAACTTTGTATCATTATTCAACTCCTGTTTTCAAAACTGATTGTAAGCGGAATTTTTTTCTAGCGCTTAGCGGTCTGCACTCAACAGCTAATATAGTATCTCCCACTTTTAGTTCATTTTTCTCATCATGAACTAGATACTTTTTAAAGCGTTTTACGAATTTATGATATCTTGGGTGCATAACTCTTCTTTCAACTAATATAGTTGCAGTTTTATTCCCAGCTATCGTTACTACGACACCTTGAATTTCTCTTTTCATTTCTACTGCCATCATTTACCCCTTACTTCGCAGCACTAATTGCAGTATTGATCCTAGCGATATCTTTTTTAGCTTCACGGATCTCATTTGGGTTAGTTAACTGCATAGTTTTTAGCTTTTGTCTAAGTGTAAATAAAAGCACCTTTTTCTCTTTTAACAAAGCGTTAAGTTCGCTTAAATTTTTTCCACTTATATCAGTATATTTCATTTTCGCTCTCTCTTGTTACAAACTTAGTTTTAAATGGTAGTTTGTGCATAGCTAATGTCAGAGCCTCTCTAGCAAGCTCTTCAGATACTCCAGCCATTTCAAATATTATTCTACCTGGTTTAATATTCATAACCCACTCTTCAACACCGCCTTTACCTTTACCCATACGAGTTTCTAATGGTTTTTTGGTTATTGGTTTATCTGGAAATACTCTAATCCAAGTTTTAGCCTGTCTTTTAACATGACGAGTATATGCTTGACGAGCAGATTCTATTTGACGAGAGTTGATTCTACCAGCTTCTACAGCTTTTAATCCAAATTCGCCAAGTGCTAGAGCTGTACCACGAGTTGCGTAGCCACGATTGCGGCCTTTCATCATTTTACGATATTTCGTTCTTTTTGGTAATAACATTATTTACCCCTTCTAGCGCGTTTTGCTTTTTTAGAAGTTGTCTCTTCACTCTTATCAGCTTGGATACCTTTTTGTAATACTTCGCCTTTAAATATCCATACTTTGACACCTATATTGCCATAAGTTGTATGCGCTTCTGCAAAACCATAGTCTATTCTAGCTCTTAAAGTATGCAAAGGCACACGACCCTCAAGATACCACTCTGTTCTAGCCATTTCAGCACCGCCTAAGCGACCTGCTACGCTTACTTTGATACCTTTGGTGCCAGCTTTTTGAGCGCCTTGAATTACCTTTTTCATAGCACGGCGGAATGCCACACGACGCTCAAGTTGCATCGCTACATTTTCAGCTGCTAATTGAGCTGAGCTTCCTGCTTTACGCTCTTCTTTGATATTGATAGCTACATCTTTATTGACTAATTTAGCAACTTCTAGTCTTAAATTTTCTACTTCGCCACCTTTTTTGCCGATGATGATACCAGGACGAGCCGCAACTACTGTAACTCTTAGTTTTTTAGCTGTTCTTTCAACTAAAATTTGGCTAACACCAGCGTAATATAGCTTAGCTTTTAGGAATTTTCTTATTTTATAGTCTTCGCCTATGTTTTCTGGAAGAGTTGCTTTTGATGGAAACCATCTAGACTCCCAGTTTCTGTTTATACCTAGTCTAAGACCTATTGGATTAACTTTTTGTCCCATTTTATGCTTCCTTCTCTGTTTTTACTGGTCTAGCTACTTCTACTAAGATATGGCTAGTAGGTTTGCGAATTCTACTTGCGCTTCCTCTTGCTCTTGGGCGGAATCTTTTTAAGACAGGACCTGCATCTACTCTACAACTTTTCACAACTACCTCTTCAGGCTCAAATCCGCCATTAGCTACAGCTGAGCTGATAGCATTTGCGATATATTTTGCGCCACGATTTGGCATAAAGCTAAGGCTAGCTAATGCTAATTCAGCATTCATACCTTGAACTTCATCAGCTATTAATCTAGCTTTTGTTGGAGATAGTCTGATGAATTTAATAATCGCTCTACTCATAACTTCCCCTTATTTACCTATTTTTTTCTGAACAGAGCCTTTGTGACCCTTAAATGTTCTTGTTGGAGCGAATTCGCCTAGCTTGTAACCTATATGATTTTCTGTTATATATACAGGGATGAAGCTTTTGCCATTATGCACATTAAATGTCAAACCTATCATTTCAGGTGTAATTGTGCTTCTTCTTGACCAAGTTTTGATTGGTTTATTATCATTAGCGGCTTTTGCAGCGATGACTTTTTTCATTACATGGTCATCTACAAAAGGACCTTTTTTTAGCGATCTAGCCATCGTTATTTACCCTTTCTTCTAGAAATTATAAGTCTATCACTAGCTTTTTTACGGCGAGTTTTAGCACCTTTAGTTGGTTTGCCCCATGGAGTAACTGGGTGGCGACCTGAATTTTTCTTACCTTCACCACCGCCGTGTGGGTGATCTACTGGGTTCATCGCACTACCTCTAGTTTGTGGGCGGATACCTCTATAGCGATTGCGACCTGCTTTACCGATAGTTACATTTGCCCAATCTTCATTGCCAACTACGCCAACTGTAGCCATACATTCAGCTAATACTTGTCTCATCTCACCGCTTGGAAGTCTTAGGATTACATATTTTTCTTCTTTACCCATAAGTTGAGCATATCCACCCGCACTTCTTGCCATTTGGGCACCTTTGCCTGGTTTTAGCTCGATATTATGGACGATTGTACCAACTGGAATGCTTTTTAACTTCATAGCGTTGCCTGGTTTTATATCAAGGCCGGCTTCGGCTGCACTGATAACATCGCCTACATTTAAGCCACTAGGGCGGATAATATATCTTTTTTCGCCATCTACATATGAGATTAGAGCGATACGGCAATTTCTATTTGGATCATACTCAATAGCTTCAACCTTGCCTGGAATTCCAAATTTACGACGCTTAAAGTCAATTATACGATATAATTTTTTAGCACCTGCTTCTTTATGGCGACTCGTGATTCTACCATTGTTATTTCTACCAGCTGCGGCAGGAATTTTAACAAGTAGGCTTCTTACGCTAGCTTTAGCTGTGATATCTTCGCTGCTAAGACTTGTCATAAATCTTCTACTTGGGGTATAAGGTTTAAAACTTCTTATTGCCATCTTATGCCTCCTGACTTGCTAGGCTTACGCCATCTGGTAATTTGACATAGAATTTTTTATAGTCGTTTCTTACGCCAACTCTACCTCTAAAACGCTTAACTTTGCCGTCTATTCTAAGTGAATTTACTCTAAGTGGCGTTACACCAAAATACTCTCTCAATACCTCTTTTAGGCCATTTTTAGTCATTTTTGGTGAAGTTTGGATTACTACTACACCTTGTTCTTGAAGGCCAAGAGTTTTTTCTGTATATACTATAGTTTTGATATCTGTTATATCTGCCATTTTTAGCCCTCTTTTACTATTGATTGTAGTGCTGATTTCTCTGCTATAACCGCACTATAGACTGAGACTAAATATGCATTTACTTCACTAGCATCAATTACATAGCAATTTGCTAGGTTTCTAAATGCTAAAAGAGTCTTAGCATCAAGCTCATTTTTGATGATTAACGCATCTCTAACGCCTAGTTTTTTGATGATAGCCGCTGCGTCTTTTGTTTTGCCACTTTCGATAGCGATGCTATCTACTGCGTAAAATTTGCCATTTGCTACTTTTTCATTTAGAGCAAATTCAAGCGCTAATCTTTTTTGTTTTTTATTAACTTTTTGATTATAATTTCTATTATTTTTAGGACCAAATGCCACAGCACCGCCAACCCAAACATTTGTTCTAGTTGAACCAGCTCTTGCGCCACCACGGCCTTTTTGACGCCAAGGTTTTTTACCGCCACCACTTACATCTGAGCGACCTTTTGTGTGGGCTGAGTTTGCTCTCATACTAGCAAGGTAGCTTTTGACATAGAGATATAAATTGTGCGAATTTACTTCAGCGTAACTAGCTGGAAGTTCTAATTCACTTGTTTTTTCAAATTTATCATTTAAAACTGCTATTTTACTCATTTAACTATCCTTACTCTACCCATCGCACCATTAAATCCTGGAACTGAGCCTTTTAATACTAAAATTCCATTAGCACTATCAAAGCTTACAACTTCGTTTTTAACGGTAGTTTTTTCATTACCATAGTGTCCGGCCATCTTTCTACCTGGTTGGACACGGCCTGGCCATTCGCAGTTACCTATAGAACCTGGTCTGCGGTGAAATCTCGAACCATGACTCGCAGGACCACCTGAAAATCCATGTCTTTTTATAACACCTTGGAAGCCTCTACCTTTTGTATTAAAGCTAACTTTTAAAACTTTTGCTTCATTTAGTGGAGTAGTATCTAAATCCCCAGCTTCGCTATTTGCTACGCTTAGAGTCGCAAATTGGTTAAATTCACTACTTAAACCATATTTTTTTTGCTGACCTTTTATGGCTTTGTTATTTGCTTTTGTGTGTGCATAAGCTACGATAGCTCTGCTATTTTCGCCTACTTCGCATACTTTAGCTGGTAAAAGTCTAAGCAATGTAACAGGAGTGCTTGGGTTTGAGATAGTTCTGCTCATACCTATTTTTTCTACGATATATTCCATCATCTCTTCCTTTTATGCTTACTTGCCCATAGCGCGAACTTCGACATTAACTTCTGGAGCTAAGTCAAGCTTTGTTAGGCTATCAACTGTATCAGGCGTAGCTGCTACGATATCTAGCATACGAGCGTGAATTCTCATCTCAAATTGCTCACGAGAATCTTTATTTACATGTGGAGATTTTAACACTGTGTAGCGTTTAATCTTTGTAGGCATAGGTACTGGCCCACGAACATCGGCACCAGTGCGTTTGACAGCTTCTACGATGGCTGCAACTGTGCGGTCTAGAACTCTGTGGTCATAAGCTTTTAGCTTAAGCCTAATTCTTTCCATATTTTTTCCTTTAAAAATAACTTATCGCTAACTTGCGACCTTTTGATATAATGCTCTTGTAGAGGCTTATAAACAGAATCAAGCATACAAGCAAAGCTTACGCTTCTCATCAAAAGACGCGAATTATACCCAAAATAAGTTTTAAAATCAAATTTTAAGGCTGTTTTGTTAAATTTTATCATATTTTTTTCCTTTTTATAAGGAATATTTTAAATATTAGAATGAAATTTAAATTTAGATAATCTATAGCATTATGTTATTATTACTAAAAGATTGTAAAGCTAATTAAGTAATTTTTATATAACATTAAATTTATCTAATTTACAATCAAATTTTAGATATAATTAACATAAATTAAAAAGGTAATTAATGAAAATATATCAAAATCGCTCGCAACTACTTGAGCAATTAAATCAAATTTGTATTCAAACATTAAAAGAAAAACCACGACTAATAGTAGCACTAACTGGGCTATGTGGTAGTGGCAAAAGCACACTTGGCAAGACAATTCGCAAAAAAGGCTTTGGTAACTTTGCCCCGTACCAAATCGCCGTCATAGATGATAATGTGATGAGCTTAAACCTATTTATTGTGCGCCCTAAAATTCGCAATACCCCTCCCTCAACACAATCTAAAATATAATTTAAAACCATTTACAAAATTTCTACCTTCATATGTCAAAATAATTTTTTATATCTGTGCAAATCCAGTAAGAATAAACTTTGCTGATGTAGTGATAATCCTTAAAATCGATAAGCAAAGACGCCAAAAACAGCTAGAACAAAGAGAGAGCGATGCAGAGCTAATAAAATCCTAATGAACGGAAAAATAAATATCGATACACCTTTTACACACGGACTTTGTTTGGTGGAGTAGCTTTAAATTCTATGATTTAACTAAATTTAAAAATTTTTTCCGTTGTGGGTTTTGCAAATATAAGGCGTGATAGTGTAAATTTAAAAGTAACGCTTTTTTTAAAAAGATTGCCACGCTCGTTTCGTCTGCTCACAATGATGGCTATTTTGAATTTGTCGCAAGAGATTGCCACGACTTGCATTTGCAAGTCTCGCAATAACGAACGATTATCACGCACCAAATTCGGTCATTGCGAGATGAGTAGCATAAAAGGCAAACGATAGCTATCTATCGTTTGCCGACGCTACGAAACATAAAAGCGAAGCTACCTTGAAGTAGCGACGAAGCAATCTTATTAAATAAATTCAGAATTGCCAAATTTTGAATTTTATAAAAAGCATTATTCGCAAAAGATTGCCACGACTTCCTGGCGTAAGGCTCGCAATGACAACGCTCCAATGATAAATTTAAGGCTAACGAATTAATTTTAATATATTACCATCATTCATAGAATAATTTTTAATTGTATCAGATATTAATTTACCTAATAAAAAGCCATCTAAAGGTACTCCATCTCCAAGGCACCCATCTCCCTTTCTATAATGATAATCCCATATAATAGCATTTAAATAAAACAAAATATCATCTTTATGAAAATAACTTTCGATACGCGGAAGTATAATTTTTACCATTTTAGCGAATTTGTATCTATTTATCGCACGACATTCTGCATAAAATTTTTCCCTCCGTTTTTCTGCGGATTTAGAAAATCCTTCCCTCAGTTCTTCTGTGAATGTAGGTGGCAATTGCGAGCGAGCAAATAATTCTTCGTGAAATTTTATATATTCTTGTATATAAAATTCAATATCATCATCTACTTTTTGTGTAAAAGACCAAGCTTTTCCCAATTTAAACATTGCTATAAGAATAAAAATAGCAAAAACGATACCCCAAAAAATTCCCATAATTACTCCTTTTTATGAAACTAACCAAATAATGCCTAGCATAATGGTTACTAAAATAGTCAATGCAGAAAAATCTTTGCTTGTAGATCGTAGGTAATCATTATTAACAACCATAAATGACACGATTAAAGAAATCAAAAAAGCCCAGCCCATATTCGCTCTTTTTATATAAAATTTTCGTTATTGTATTCAAAAAAAAAAAAAAAAAAAAAATAGCTTAAATATAATTATTTAATGATTAAAAATTATAATAATAAAGTAATTTAATGTAAATTTTTAACGCACTTTGCAATAAATATTAAATTCAAGAGATAATATAACTACTCTTGCCGTATTTAATAAGCTTTCCGGTTTTAATAAGTTTATTAAATACAGTCGATACACTCTGTCTTTGTGCACCTAAAAGATTAGATAGCGTAGCAATAGAAAATGGAATTTGAACTATCTTTTTATCACGCACCATCATATGCTGCTCATCAGCTAAACTATGTAAAAACTTACAATCCAACTTTCTAAGCTTCCAAATACTATATCAGCGACGATCTAGCGTGTCATTATCGTGGTGCGAATAAATGAATTTACCAAATGGCAATTTATACAAATTGCCATTTATCCTAAAATTCAGTTGATTACAGCGCTTCTTTGTGAGTGATCCTCTATAAATGGGGGATTGCTTTTAATCTTGAAATCAAATTTTAAGGCTATTTTGTTAAATTTTATCATATTTTTTTCCTTTTTATCAGGAATAAATTTAATATATCCTATCTCTAATTTATACAATTAACTATTTTTTGTTATAATCCTAAGATAGACTAGGTCTAAATTTAATATAAAGGATTTTTATGGATAACTCTTTGGAGGCTTACACGCAAAAATATGACAAAGAGGGTTATGGATTACAATATCCTGATGGTCATGTTATTAGGTTTTATGAGAGAATTCTTAAATTCCAACTTCACAAAACTAGCGGAAATTTGCTAGATTTTGGTTGCGGTAATGGAATTCACTCAAAATATTTTAAAAATATTACTGGGGGGGGGTATAGAGCCTTATGGCGTTGATATTGTGCCTAGTTTAAGAAAAATTTGGGACAATGATAAAACACTAAATCCGCAAAACTTCCATATAATAGAGCCAAATTCAAGCATAAAAGGTCTATTTAATGTCAAAATGGATTTTATATTTGCTAATCAAAGCTTATATTATCTTACGAATTCTAGCTTCAAAAATACAATTAATGAATTTTATGATATGTGTAATGATGGTGCGATAATCTTTGCTACGATGATGAGCGATAAGGGTTATAGCCAGTATAAACGGGGCGAAGTTATGCCAAATGGACTTCGTGAAGTCAAAGATTGCCCGACAGGTAGGATCAAAGGCTCTTCATACATTAGATACACTCATAGCATTGAGGAGTTAAAAGAGAATTTTAAACCATTTAAGCCGCTATTTTGGGGTGATTATGAGCTTATGAATTTACACAATTACGAAGGTAGCGTGGAGCATTATATCTATATAGGTCAGAAATAATCGCTATTTAATAATAGTTGAATTCGCTAATTACACAATATTTGCTATATTTATGATTTTAAGGGTTGTAAATATAGCAATTTTTATATTTCATTTTAAAATAAATTTATAACAATATCCAACTAAATTGCCTATAAAATGGGGAATTATCCAAATTTAATTGATAAAGATTATAAATTTCACACTAATTTAACAAATCAAATTTATAATCAAAGATTAAATTTCAGGAGCAAATATGTTATTTAAAAAGAAAAAGTGGATCTTTAATCTCCACTTAATAGTCGCTATAATGGCGGTTATACCACTATTTATAGTATGTATCACTGGAGCTATGCTCTCATATGATAAGGCTATAGCAAGAGCTATAAATGCTGTTATTACTCATAACGCCGATGAGATATCTAAGCCCGATTTTGCCGATGTAATAAGCAAATTTAAATCTCAAAATCCTTCGCTTAATATCTCTAGCATATCATATGAAAACTCAAATTCATACTACACCATCTACACCAATCAAAATGGCAAAAATATCGGCTATCTAACCAGCAAAGATGGAGCGATAATAAGCGGTGATAATGGGACTTTATTTATGCGTACTATACGCTCACTACATAGATGGCTGCTATTTAATGAATTTGATAATGTCGCTATCGGCAAACAGATTGTAGCATTGAGTGCTATTGGGTTTGTAATCCTTGTTTTAAGCGGAATTTATATCTATTTACCAGCTTTGAAGCATAATTTTATAAAAGCCCTTAGTATTAGTTTAAAAGCTAAAAAATTAATGATAGCTTATAAGACTCACACCGCACTTGGGGTGATATTTGCTATTGTCTTTTTGACAATGAGCGTTACGGGGCTATTTTGGTCATATAGTGTCGTTCAAAAGGCGTTTGCTTGGGCCTATGGTGTAGAGATCCAAAACAGACCAAAAGGAGGCAATAAAAGCACGCCCCAAATCATAGAAAATAGCTTTGATATCATAGAGTTACAAACTGCCCTAAAAGCTATGGAATCAAATTTAAATAGCTTTGATACCATCTCAATTACACAAAATAGAGCCAAACACTATACATTTAATATCAAAAACGCAAATGACCAATCATCGATCACGATCAATACAGATAACCCAAATTCACAGATTAAATCCAACACAGCACAAAGCAAAAATCTAGCTAGAAAAGTTCTAGATATACACTCTGGTAGGGTTTTTGGCTTTATAGGTGAGTTTGTATTTTGTGTTGTCTCTTTTATGGGAGCTGTGTTGGCGGTGCTTGGCTTTGTGCTGACTTATAATAGGCTTAAACCTAAAATTCACAAAAAGCCAAAAATATAAATTTTAAATAGTATAAAAAGGTCAAACTCTAAATAAATTTAGAGTTTGATTATTAGATTAATGTCCGCAACCGCATCCGCCGCCGCAGCAACCAGATGCTACAGGGTGAAGCTCATCTATGTAGAATTTCACAGATTTTATCCCCTCTTTTTTCGCCCATTCGTAAGCTGCGCTTACAAAATCCCAATTGATATTTTCATAGAATTTCTCCAAATACGCCGGGCGAGCATTGCGACTATCTATATAATATGCGTGCTCCCATACATCAACTACTAGAAGTGGTACTAATCCATCAGTTACCGGTGTAGCTGCGTTTGAGGTGTTTTTGATCTCTAGTTTGCTTGTGTTTGGGTTATAAACTAGCCAAGTCCAGCCAGAGCCAAATAGAGTTGTAGCTGAGCTTATAAATTCAGCTTTAAAGTCTTTAAAATCGCTTTTTAAAGCCGCTTCAAGCTCGCTGCTTTTATCGCTTTTTTTCGCTATACAATCCCAGTAAAAATCGTGATTATACACTTGCGCAGCGTTGTTAAATAATCCGCCTTGTGAGCTTACAAGCACATCATATAAACTAGCATTAGCTAGTTCGCTATCTTTTGTTAGATTGTTGTAGTTATTTACATATGTTTGGTGGTGTTTGCCGTGGTGATAATCACAGGCTTCTTTACTCACTACTGCGTTGGAATTTGGGTCAAATGGTAGGTTTCTTAACTCTAGCATATTTTCTCCTTTGATTAAATTTGAGATTTGAAATTATAGCCTAAAATATTAAATAAGAGTATAAAACTCTTAAACAAATTTATAAATTTAAAAAATCGTGCTATCACCTAAATACCAAGCAAATTCAGAGCATTAAAAATGAGATTTAATTTTTATTTTGACTTCACAAAGCCCCACAAGCGTGGCAGCCTATTTTTACTTCGCACGGCAAAAAGCCCGCCGTTTGCGATAAAATTTTCGCAATAGCAAAATGACCTTAAATGATTATTTTGCGGCAAAATTTGGGATAATTAACCTTAGAAGGCTATTACAGGAGGTTAGGGGTTGTTAAAAAAAAAAGGGGGGGGTTGTGTTGCTATTATTCGTAGCGTAGCTACCAAAGTGCTAATGCTTACTTAAAAAAGAATTTATCTAAAATTTTAAATTCACAAAATCACTTTTATTAAATTTAAAAATAAATTTACAAAAATAAATCCATCTTTTAAATAAGCCAAATAGCAAAGATGGTATTTGCTATTTGGTAAATTCAATTAAAATTTATATTTAACCCCAAAGGTGCCATTATAAATTTTCTCATCACTTCTTAGCTTAGCACCGATATTAGCATTTATGCTAAATGCTTCATTTAGCGAAACTTCAGCACCTAAACTTCCGCTTATATATGTGTGCTTTTTCTCATCATTTTGATTAATGATACTATACTCACTCCCTATGAAGTTCGCCACACTATCGGTGCCGCTTTTATAGATATCTCTCTCGATGGCTGGTTTGATATAAAAGTAGCTATACTCATCATAATATTTTCTTAGCTCAACTCCTATTTTAGCCATAGCATTTTTATTGGTTGTTTTATTGTAGTGTAGAGTTAAATCCCCACGCTCATTAAAGTCATTAGTCCTTATATAGCTATAACCCAATCCCACAAGCGGCTTGATAAATAGCGAATTTATATCAAAGACATATCCATACTCTAACTCAATCCCCATAAAATCGCTATCATAATCAGCGCTATAAACCCTATTTAACACAGATCTACTATAATCACTCTTACTAAATCCATAATAAATTTTAGAGTCTAGCTCCGAATTTCCAAAAAAGCTTTTTGAGTAGATACCAAACTGATAATTGTCGCTCTCATTTGTTATATTATTGCCATCACTTTTTGCCTTAGCAAAGCTTATAAACGCACCTAAGATATCGCTATCAAATGCGTGGTCATACCCTAGTATAAAGCCGTATATATCGGTATCTGGGCTGTTTTTTAGATAGGCTTTAGCACCTAAGACATTGGCCCATAGGTTGTTAGTAGTCTCAAATCTCTTTGTATATTCTTGGACTACACACGCCAAAGCTTGGTCGTTATCACAAGAAGCAAATTCCAATCCTTCAAGATTTTTGATAGCGGCCGCAAGAGCTATATTGCTACTATTGTTTGGATTTAGCAAGGCTATAGCTCTAGCATCAAGGGCGTTTTTGCTTAAGCTTATTATAGAATTTATATTTGTGTTTGGTCTTAATGCTTCTATTGTATTATTGATCGAGCTTTTCTCTAAGGCCTCTAGCTCTTTGATGGCGTTGGCGAAGATTTCTTGAAGTCTTTCGACTACGACAACATATCCACCACTAAGATTACTATATTGACTGACATCTACTCCTAAATTTATATTTGGATCTTTTAAAAATTCTATAAATAAAAACTTACCCATTTGGTATACATTATCTCCATAAGCCCAACCCCTAATATCAGTAGGATTATCTTTAGCATATTGATAATTTATAAGAGCTTCACCAAGAGCCTTTAAATCAGAATATGTAGGATTGTTTGCTATACTATCTGTATATTTATCGATTTGATTTTTAATTTGCTCGGCATTTATAGTAGGAAATTTATTAAACTCATTAATTTCATTAGCACGCTGTTCTTCAGTCTTGTCGCATCCTGCAAGACAAATGCTATTATTTACCAACTCATTAAAATCTTGCATATATTTATTAGAGTTTTTTGGGTCATTGATAGGGTCATAAACAAAGTTAGCATACAAAGAGCCATTCAAGCCCAAACCAATTATCACAGCACTTAGAATTTTTGAAATTTTCATAATCTCCCCCCACCTTTTTGATAAAATTAAATTTTAAAGGTGGTATTATACCCCCCCATTAATTTAAGCTTAAATTTGGATAAATTGAGTAAATTTTTATAAATTTTTATATTGTTAAAAGCAAGAGCGTGAGTGTGGTGTGGCGACAAAATAATGGCGTGGATTAAAAAGAAGTTAAGAGATTATCGCTAATCTCTTAACCAGCTAAAAGCGTATTTAGCTCACTTTCGAAATCATCAGTGACGCTAAATTCAGTTACAAACTGCATAATTTGCGTTTTATTCTCATCTAAAACTCTTAAAATCAAGCTCTTTTTGGCTCCGATTATAGCGTTGTGTCTGTGTGCGAGTTGGTAAATTTGATTGATTTTATTTTTGTTTAAAGCGCTTAATTTTAGCTCAATTTCTAATTTTCCAACGATATTTGAGCTAGGTTGTTCGATAGTGGTTTCTGTATTTATGGCTCTTTTTTTAGGTGCGTTTCTAAGGGTTATATCGCCATTTTTTGCCTCGTCTATATCGATGATTTGATTGACTATCATTTTTGAGTTTGTGTCCCTTGGTGGTGTGACTTTGAGTGCGTATAATCTATCTGTGTTGATTATCTCACTAGCTTGAGTACAAGCCACATCAAAGGCAAACATATCGGCATTTGAGCTTTTGTCAGTTACGCTTAATATCGCCATTTTATTGCCTGATTTTGTATCTTTGATGCTGATATCATTTAGCTTAGCGATGATGAGATGTTCGCCGTTTTTAGCACTTTTTAAGATATCTAGGATTGTAGAGTGTTTGATGGCGCCAAAATACTCTTTATTCTCTTCTATCTCTTCGGCGGTGATTTTGTTGGATTTTAGTGTGATTTTGGTATTTCCGGCCTCTTCAAGAGTGTAAATTTCATTTACTTTTAGCTTGACTTGCTGGTCGTCTCTATTAAAAAGCATCTTAAATACAAGTGGTTTATTTAGCTCATCTTTTGGCATTGATTCTATCTTTTGTATATGGGAAAATACCGTAGCTTCCATACTTCCATACATATCAAGGATGGTTATGATACCCATTTTATTGCCAGATTTTGTCAGCTTGATTGATATATCTTCTATCTTGCCTATTACGATAATTTCATTGCCATCTTCGATAGTATCAAACTGCGTTGAATTCGTATGCGAAATGGCTTCAATGCTACTTTTAAACTCATCTAATGGATGTCCGCTGATATATACGCCTAGATACTCTTGCTCGAAGCTTAAAAGCTCTCTTTGGGTGAATTCATCTGGTGCTAAGCTTAGATTAAGCACCATTTTACTCATACTCTCATCATCGCCAAATAGCGAGAATTGCGCCTCTTTTTTGATATCGGAGCTTTTTTTGGATTGGTCTGTGAGATACTCAATATTTTGCATCAAAGTTTTTCTAGTGTAGCCAAATTCATCCAAAGCACCTGATTTAATAAGCGATTCATAAACTCGCTTATTTACTACGGTACAATCGCTTTTAGACACTAGATCTTCTAAGCTATTTAGGCCATCTTTTCTGATATTTGTGATATCTTCAATCGCAGATCCACCAACGCCTTTGATAGCGCCCAGTCCATAGATGATAGCATCCTTACCATCCTTGCTAATAACGCTAAATTCACTACTACTTTTAGTAACACTAGGTGGGAGTAGCTCTATATCTAAACGGCGGATCTCTTCTATATATTTGGTGACTTTATCGGCGTTATTCTCTTCGCTACTTAAAAGAGCAGCCATAAATTCAGCTGGATAATATGTCTTTAAATATGCTGTTTGAAAGGTGATAAGAGCGTAAGCTGCGGAGTGGGATTTGTTAAATCCATATTCGGCAAATTTCATAATCAATTCAAAAAGAGCATCAGCCTTATCTCTATCAAAGCCATTTTGAGAAGCGCCATCTAGATACTGGGTTTTGAGCCTTAGCATCTCATCTTCTTTTTTCTTACTCATTGCCCTACGGACTAAATCCGCTCCACCAAGGCTAAATCCACCCACAGTTTGGACTACTTGCATGACTTGCTCTTGATAGACTATAACTCCATAAGTTGGCTCTAATATCGGTCGCAAGGCTTCAAAAGCGTATTCTACGCTCTTTTTGCCATGTTTGATATCTATGAAGTCATCAACCATACCTGAATTTAGAGGTCCTGGGCGATAGAGTGCAATCATAGCGATTATATCTTCGAAGCAATCTGGCCTAAGCTTAGCGGCCAATTTTTGCATTCCGCTAGATTCTATCTGAAAAATTCCAAGAGTGTTGCCACTTTGTATAGTTTGATAGGTTTTAGGGTCGTTAAAATCGATCTTTTCCCATAAAATATCTTGATTAAATTTAGCTTTAATAAGCTTAATGGCATCATCAATCACAGTTAGAGTTTTAAGCCCCAAAAAGTCAAATTTGATCAGATCTACATCTTCTAAATAATCCTTAGTATATTGCGTGACATAGTGGCCATCTTCGGCGTTGCTTTGTCGCCATAGCGGTGCCTTTTTCCATAGTTCTTCATTGCTGATTACTATACCAGCAGCGTGCATACCGGGATTTCTATTTAAACCTTCAAGCTCGCAAGCATATTGCCACACGCTTCTAGCTAGCTCATTACTCTCTATCAATTCAGCGATTTTTGGCTCTTTTTCAAAGGCTCCAGGCTCAAATTCGCCCTTTTTATTTGTGTAGCCCTTTAAGCTAATTCCAAGCTCATCAGGAATTAACTTTGCCATCGCATCAGCATCAGCGTATGGCATACCCATAACCCTAGCGACATCTCTTATAATGCCCTTGGCTAAGAGCTTATTAAATGTAGCTACTTGAGCGACATTATACTGGCCATATTTTTCAATCACATAATCAATAACTTCGCTTCTGCGATTTTGACAAAAATCCACATCAATATCAGGCATACTGATACGCTCAGGATTTAAAAATCTCTCAAATAGCAAGTTATATGGGATCGGATCAAGGTCAGTTATACGAAGGGCGTAAGCTACCAAGCTTCCAGCAGCCGAGCCACGTCCAGGGCCTACTGGGATACCGCGCTTTTTGGCTTCGTTGATAAAGTCAGCCACGATAAGCATGTAGCCTGGGAATTTCATATTTTTAATGGTGTTTATCTCTAAGTCTAGCCTATCTTTGTAAATTTGATGTTTGCTAGGATCGATAAACTCTAAACGCTTTTTAAGCCCCTCTTTACACTCATATTCAAACAAAAGGCTATCATTATCCAAATCATACTCTAAATCTGGATTTGGCAAGGCTAGATCCCTTGCTTTGGCATATTCTTGAGTGAATTTAAAATTTGGCGGAGTGGCGTTGCCTAATTTAATCTCTAAATTACACTTATTTACTATCTCTTGGGTATTAGATACCACTTCTGGGATATCAGCGAAAATCTCGCTCATCTGCTCTGGGGATTTAGCATAAAATTCGCTTAAAACCTGCTCTTTGACGCTCTCATCGAAATTTTTATTGGCTGAGATATAGACAAATATTTTTTGTGCTATGGCGCTATCTTTGGTGGTGTAGTGAGCGTCGTTTGTGGCGATTAATTTAATACCAGTCTCTTTAGATAATCTGATAATATCACTATCGATTCGCTGCTGATCAAATATCCCATGACGCATAATCTCAAGATAAAAATCATCCCCAAATATATCTTTATACTCTAGTGCTGCAGCTTTGGCTGCTTCATATCCGCCTGCACCCCTTTTGATATTTCTCTCACTTAAATTTAGATGAAAATTCACCTCTCCTGCTAAACAAGCCGAGCTACAAACTAGCCCCTCACTATGCTCTCTTAATAGCTTCTTATTGATTCTTGGATAGTAGTAATAGCCCTTGATATAGCTCATTGAGCTAAGATACATTAAATTTTGATATCCTATCTCATTTTTAGCAAATAAGCATAGATGAAATCTATATCTACTCTCTTTGGACTCTATATCATCGCTATTGTGGATGTAGGCCTCAAGCCCGATAATAGGCTTGATCCCTTCTGCTTTCATACCTTTATAAAACTCAATCGCACCAAACATATTGCCATGATCTGTTATAGCGCAAGATTTTATATTCATCTCTTTTAGCCTTTTGGCTAGGGTTTTAATCTTATTCGCACCATCTAATAAAGAGTATTCGGTATGTAGATGAAGATGGGTAAATTCGCTCATATAACTATCCTAATTTTTGTCTGATATGATATTGTCAATATTTTTAAAAATTGCGCTACTATTTTGTTCAATTGAGTTAAATTTGCGGACTAATCCATCAATATCTTGTCTATTTTTATCTTTTAAAATATTTGCTATAGTCTCTAATGCCTCTTTGAGTTGAGCCGCTTGCGATGGCTTGAATTTAGCAAAGTTTTTATCACAATCACTGAGTAATTCATCTATGTGAGCTTCTTGCTCTGGCGTGATAACTAGGTCATTTAGAGCGTTGTTATAGGCGTTAGTTTTAGCTAAGATTAGATCGATTTTGGTTAGAATTCCAATTGCTTTATTCTGTGTTAGTTCAGAGATTTGAGCTGTTGTGGCGGAGTCTGTGCTGAAATTTTGGAGCGTGGTTTTGAGTTTATCTGTGTTGTCAATGGCGGTTTGCGCTACTTTGTTTATCATATCAGTTGAGCGGTTTAGCTCATCGGCATCTTGGCTTAGCATTGCTACGGTGCTTTCTATATCAGCTGTGGCTTTGGCGGTATTTTCAGCTAATTTTCTAACCTCATCAGCCACCACGGCAAATCCCCTACCATGCTCGCCTGCCCTAGCTGCTTCGATGGCGGCATTTAGAGCTAATAAATTTGTCTGGTCTGCGATATCTTTAATCAAATTTACCATACTGCTAATATCAGTAGCTCTTTGGTATATGCTTTGGGTAGTTTGATTGCTATTTGCGGTAATTACACTGAAATTTGAGCTTAATTCTTCTACATTACTTATGCTTTGTTTGGCTATATCTGCTGTTTGTCTGCTAGAATCAACAACCTTAGATAGATCATTTACACTCTCTATCAAATCTCTTTGGACGGCATCCATTCCGCTTGTGCCGTTACCTAACTCTGTGAATTTCTGACTCAAAATCCCCCTAATTCTACCTTTTTGGCCCTCTAAAACACCGGTTACGCCTTCGCTTAGAGATTCTGCGTTATTTCTAAAAATTCCTTTAAATCCCTCAACATAGATATTTCGATAGTCATCGCCACTTCTGGCTGCTAAAATGCTGCTTTGAGTCTCTCTTTGTAGGGCTTCTACTTGGTCTAAAAGATTATTAATACACTTAGCTATAGTTACTAATCTAGAATCATTATCAATATTTGTAATTCTAGCTTCTAATTTGCCTTTTGATGCGCCGCATGCTACTGCTACTATCTCATTATAAACAATATCATCAAATTTGCTTTTTTTGCTAAATATACCCATTTATTATCCTTTTGCTCTTTGTAGTTCATTGACAAAGCGGTCGTATGTAGTGTTGTGTGTAGCTAACAAATCGGCTATATATTTTTGGCTAGCTTCGATTCCGCCGAATTTTTCTAATTCTAACATTTTTTGGTATATTGGGATGATTTTCTCCACGGCTTGTGGATTGGCTTTGCGTCGAACTGAGTAGTAGCCTATGATATTGCCACTTTCATCAAGAGAGCTTGTAACATTGGCAAATACCCAGTAATATCCACCATCAAAGGTTATATTTTTAACAAAAGCAAATATCTCTTGTTTATTTTTTATCCTATCCCAAAGTAGTTTAAATACATACTTTGGCATATCGGGATGGCGAACTATATTGTGATTTTTGCCTATGAGATCTGAATTTTTGGCATTTACGATATTTAAAAAATAGCTATTAGCATAAGTAATGCGGCCTTTTAAATCTGTCTTTGTAGTAATGAAAGCTTCATCACCAATATCTTTTTGATGATTATATAGCGTATTACTATTCATTTAAACTCCTAATATTTTTGTGATTATATCCAATAATATATTAAAACAATCTAATATAATTTACCCTAAATTAAAATAAATTAATATAAATTTAACCTAAATTTAATACAAATTAGCCCTATTAGAGATATCCCAAAGTGGCATAAAAATCCCAAGCGCCAATACCAAAACCGCCACCGATATAATCACGAGCAAAATCGGCTCCAAATAAGCACTAAGATTATCAATGAGAGAATCATATTTCTCTTTATAATAGTTTGAGATATAGCCAAACATCTGATCTATTGTGCCACTTTTTTCACCGACTTTTATAATCTCTATAGCGATATTTTCATATATGGCGATCTTTTGAAATGATGAGTTTAGGGTATTTCCATTATAAATATCTTTGATAGCTTGATTGATTTTAAGCTTTATATAGCTATTATCTACTACGCTATTTGAGATGACTAAAGCCTTATCTATAGGGGTTCCAGCGGTGATTAGTTGAGATAAAATGAGATTAAATTTAGCCAAAAAACTATATAAAATAAGCCTTTTTAATAGTGGAATTTTCAGCATAATCTCATCAAATTTAAGCTGAAATTTATAATTAAATTTATGAAAATACCAGATCAAAAATATCACAAAAACAGAGCCAAAAGCTATCAAAATCCCATAATCACTCACAAAGCTCCCTAAAGCCAATATAGCTCTACTAGCCCAATAAAGCTCCCCACCAAAGCTATCAAAAATCCCTTTAAATGATGGCATAACCATCGTTATAAGTATATTAAAAGCTATTAATAAAGCTACAAATGTAAGGGCGGGATATCTGATTGCTTTTTTAAATTTAGCCCTATTTATAGAGATATTTTCTAGCATATTACTAAGGGTGGATAGTGAGCTTGCGAGTTTGCCACTATTTTGCCCTAGGGCAAACATAGCCAAAACCACACTCCCAAGCTCATCTTTATGCGTATTTAAGGCTTTTTCTAGGCTTGCTCCAGCATTTAAATCAGCACTAATATCATTAAAAATCTGCTTAAGCTTAGGATTATCGCACCCCTTTGCTACGCTATTAAAGGCATCAAGCACGCTCACTCCAGCTTCTAAAAGTGCGCTAAGCTCTTTAATATAAATAGCTAAAATTCTCTCATCAATAGCCTTAAAACTTAAATTCAATCCATATTCTTTAATCTCTTTAATCTCGATTATGGTGCCATTTTTAGACAAAATATCTTTGGCATTTTCTAGATTTATAGCGTTTATGGTGTGAGTTTGAGTGGTGCCATCTTTTATAATTTTGGCTATAAATTTTTTCATCTAATTATACTTAAAACCTCTTCTAAGCTAGTAATTCCCTTATCTACTAGCTCCATAGCGCTATCTCTTATGGGGATAAATCCATTTTTTAAGGCCTCTTGTAAAATCGCCTTACTAGGCTCACCCTTAGCAATTAGCGAAGATATATCATTAGTAATTTCTAAAATCTCGCTTATCACTACTCTACCGCTATACCCAGTCCCTACGCAGTGGTGGCAACCATGAGCTTTATAGCGATTATTCTCAACTTTTTGCTTACAATGTTCGCAAAGTTTTCTAGCTAGTCTTTGTGCCATTATAGCAATCACCGAGCCACTTATAAGATATCGCTCCAAACCCATATCAGTCATCCTATCTATAGCGCTTATAGCATCATTTGTATGAAGAGTTGATAGCACCAAATGGCCTGTTAGAGATGCTCTAAGGGCTGTGCGAAGGCTTTGATGGTCTCTAATCTCGCCTATCATTATGATATCAGGATCTTGGCGCAAAGTAGCTCTAAGGGCGTCTTCAAAGCTGATTTTACCGACTGAAACTTGCTGTAAGTGGCTTAGGTGATACTCTATTGGCTCTTCTATTGTTATTATCTTTTTAGTAGTGCCTTTTAGCTCATTTAGAGCCGAGTATATGGTGGTGGTCTTGCCGCTGCCTGTTGGGCCTGTGACTAATATCATTCCATAGCTTTTAGATATTGATCTTTTGAGCAAATTTAAATTAAACTCATTTAAGCCTAAATTTTGTAAATTTACAATCATCTTATGCGTATCAAGTATCCTAAGTACCACGCTTTGACCGCCAATAACTGGCAAAATGGAGATTCTAAAATCTATCTTTCTATCATTTATAAAGTAGCTAAATCTCCCATCTTGAGGCTTATTATGTTCAGCAATATCCAAATTTGCTAGCAATTTTATCCTACCAATTAAGCTATTATATATATCTTTATCAAATTCAAACAACTCGCACAAAACCCCATCTACACGCACTCTAATGCTAGATGCCTTGCTAGTTGGCTCGATATGGATATCGCTTGAGTTTAGCTCTATGGCATTTAGCAAAATTTTATCAATCAATCTTAAAACGGCACTATCGTCATTTGAATTTTTGGCATTTATCTGAACTCTTATAAGCGATATTATCTCATTTAATCCATAATACAAAGGCAGTTTAGCAAGTCGCCTATCCATCGTGGTTGGGTGAGAAATCAGTAGCTTGACAATCTTATCTTTATAGATATTTCTAAGCTTAGCAATTGTAGCTATATTAAGGGGATTTTTCATAGCGATATGGATTATATTTAGCTCAAATTTAATAGGCAAAAGCTCCAATTTCATCATCATATCAAGTGGCAAACTCTCAGCCAAAGAGTAATCTACAAACTCCATATCCGCCACTTCAAAATCAAATTTACTCACCAAAATATCAAAAATCTCATCTTGACTAAGGCCAAATTCCCTAGCTATTTGACTAAACTCACAATCAAAATTTTGAAGCTTGGATATTAACTCATTCATATTTCATCGTATCCAAGGGCATTTGGTGGTAGTGAGCTATCCATTATAATAGGCGTGATTATAAAGATTAGCTCGCTTTTTTTCTCTATTTGCTTGTCGCTTTTAAATAGATACTCAAGCAGTGGAATATCGCCTAAAACTGGCACCTTATTTATCTCATTGCTTAGGGTTTTGGCTATTAATCCGCCTAAAATTATGCTATCGCCACTGGCTACTTCTACTACTGTGGAGAGCTTCTTTTGCATTGTGTCTGGGGCGATGACTCGTGGCAAATCTTGCTTAGTATCATCGGCTGAGTATTTAAAGCTACTTAAACTAGGATTTATCCTTAGCATTATGCGGTTATTTTCGCTAATTTCAGGAAGTAAATTTAGCAAAATTCCCACAAATACAGAGTGTTGCTTGTAAGTTGTTTTGGTGATTTGGCTGGTTTCGTTATTGGTGATATCTTCGGCGATTCTGTAATTTATATTATCACCTACAGAGATTAGGGCTTGTTGGTTATTCATCGTTGTGATTTTAGGGCTTGAGATTATGTGAGTTTTGCCATTGCTATTTAAGAAATTCAAAACTCCATCTAAGCTCAAACTCAAATTCCCACCAACAATAAATCCACCCGAAATATTTCGTAAGCTGTGAGCTGGATTTTGCGTAGTGCCTTTATAAAAGCTTAGTCTAGATGGGCTTTTATCATCTAAATAGGTGTTAAATCCAAGTTCAAATTTACTCCAATCAACCCCCTTTGTATAGCTATTATCTAGATCTACAGAGATGATTTTGACATCTATTAAAACCTGTCTTTTTAGCCTTGATGAGAGTAGATCCAAATACTCTTCAACCCTTTTAAGCTGATTTTCTGTGCCGGTTATATGAATGAGGCCAGCAGCCCTGTTGATTATAGGCATTGGGGCGACAAAAGGGTCGTTATGACTATTTAATATCGCTTTAAGCTCTATGGCTAAATCTTGCCAAAAATCAAATTTTTCTGTAGTTTTAATAATATTTTCTTGGCTATTTTCATCATAATTTTGGTTGTTTTGATACTCTTGGGATATCTCTATGGGCGCTGAATCCACCGAAGCTTTGGTGATGGCTTGGCCTTGGCGTGATGAGATTATATAATCTATTTTGAAAGTTTTAGTCTGGATAAATGATAGGCTTAATATATTATCATTAAATTTATAACTAAGGGCGCTAGATTCGGCTATAAATTTGATTATCTCATCTAGGTTTAGGCGTGAAATGTTAATCATCGTTGTGGGGGATTTGAGTATTTTTGTGGTATTTGCGTCCTTTAAAACAATGCTAAATTTACATATATCAGCTAGTTGGGTTAAAATCTCATATGAGGTTATAGATGGATTTAGGCTCATATCTAATTTTTTGTTTTTACACTCATTGGCGCTTAAATTTATAGCAAATAAAAGCAAAATTATATTAATAAACTTCAACATCAACGCTGCTTTTTATAAATTTTAAATTTATATATTGATCTTGGTGTAAAACTCTAGCAGTTAAACCATTAATTTCTAAGATATATAGATCATCATACTCTTTGCCGACTTCATACCATTTGGAGTTGATTTTGACTCTATTTTCTATGATGGCTTCTAAATTTAAATTTGGTGTATCCATGGTGGTTTGTGGGGATTGTGATATGAAAAATGGTGAGCTAATATCAGCTAAATTTGCCCTTGTGTTAAATTTATTATACAAATCTAGTATATATTTGTATTTGATATTTAAATCTTGAGAATATATAGTAGAAACTAGCACTAAAATACTTGCGTATATTCTCATCTAAAATCCCTTAAAATCAAGCGAATTTCACTATTATAAGGCTCAAATCTAGCCTGTGAAATCTCAAGCCAAGCCCCCTCTAACTCATCTATAAATATCAATGCTAAATCAAAAGTAGAGCTAAAAGATATATTATAATCATACAATCTATCATTAGATATTTGATTTGGGAGAATTTTGGATATTTTGATACCGCTGGTGTTGGATTTATTGTCTATAAAGGCTAGAATTTCGCTATTTGAACTAAATTTGGATATTTGATTTGCTAGATTTATAGCGTGAGTTTGTAAAAACTCATTTTCAATCTTTAGCTGATTTAGCTCGGTTTTGCTATTTTGGAGTTTTTGGCTAGATAGGTCTATTTGATTTTGAATTTGAGTTGGTAAATTCGTGCTTAGATAGCTATTTAGCTCATTTTCATATCTCATTAAAGCCTTAAAATATAACTTATCAAAATATCCCCAACTAAGATAAAATAGATAAAAAACCACCAAAAAACTACCCATAAATATCATATATTGCTCTTTTTTGCTGCGATTATTTAATAGGGAGTTAAATTCCATATTTTAGCCCTATTGTAATATTGGATTCAAATAAATTTTTATTACTAACTATCTGTGATATATCAGCGATACTCTCAAATGCCTTTATAAAATCATTTATATTTTTAGTATTTGGTGATACTATTGAGATGATTAATTTTTGATTTTATAATTTTATTTCTCTAGCTTTTAGAGAGTGCGTTTGCATTGATTTTGTGATATTTGATAGGATTATGGCTAAATTTTGGTTATTAATTTTATTTGATATTTTATCTATTTTGCTTAAATTTAGATTTATATTATCTTTTATATTTTGCTTATCTTTTAATAGATTTTCTAACTGGTTATTTATGAGTGCTAAATCACTATTTAAGCTATTTAAACTAGCATTTTGCGTGGTTAAATCTGCTTTTAAAATCTCTCTTTTTAAATCCAAATTAAGCGCCAAAATAAGCATATAAATAGGATATATCATCCCCAGCATAGCGCCAGCTACAAGGCTAATTATCAGCTTTCCATCGGCTCTTTGGTGTAGTGGTTTAGCTCTTTGAAATACCCTAAAATCTGCTTTTAATCGCTTAGAGATTAGCTCTTTGGCATATATGGCAATCATTAAGTTTATAACCTCTTTACCGTCAAATTTATCCAAAAAGCTAAACCCATTTACACTGATATTTAGATGATTACTAAGCTCTCTATTTAGCTCACTCAAATCCCCAAGAAATGAGCTTAAAAACACTCTTTGTGGGATGATTTTATCTATATTTGCTATGCTTTTTAGAGTCTCGATACTCATCTTGATAAACTCATCAAATTTATCTATATTTTGATTTATAGCCTTAATACTAAGCTCAAAAGAATTCGCCCCAGCTATCAAAGCTAGGCTATCAGTAATAATAGGATGATGAAATATATACTCGCCATCTTTATAAAAGCTCATATAACTCTCATTTTGATCCAAAAATATATAGCAATCTACCTTGCTTTTATCCACCAATCCACTACTATAAAATCCACTCATCAGCAATGGTGATGGTATTATAATATCGATATTTGGTAGAGATTTTAAGCTATTTTTTAACCCATTTAAAGCTAGCTCCATATCAATCACAAAGATAGTATAACTATCATCTAAATTCTTATAATAGCTAATCTTATACTCTTTTGTAGGATTTAAAAGCAACTCTTCATAAGCATAAGATATAATCCTACTATCCAAATTCGCCACCTCACCCCTATATCGCAAAGCACTAAAAGCCCTAGCCTCCATATAAGAGGCGTTAAAATCCTTGCTAGATAATCTTTTTTGATTTTTAAATTTAAACTCATCAAAACAGCGATAAATTATATTTTTATATAGATCAGCGGATATTAAATTTTGTTTTCCAAGCTTAAAGGCCGGTAGCGATAAATTCTTATAATTTATCGCCAATTTTCTCCACTTATTGCTTTTCATAAAATTATAATTTCACTCTTAAAATCTAATCCCAGCCCTAATAGCAGTATTTACGCTATATTCATCTTTGGTTATCTCGCTTGAGACTAAAAAGTTTATAAATTTATTACCCTTTTCGATATTGGCATCAGCACCAAAATAGACGCTATCGGTATTTAGCTTAGTTGTTTGTGTCCAGAGATTATTTTTAGCATCTACAAAATACTCTGTACTACTAAAACTATCGCTATTTAATCGCCTTGTATAAAAGGCAAAGCCATTTAAAGTAGCAAAAAGATTGTTTTGGGTAGCGATATTGTAAGCTATATTGCCACCTAGACTTAAATTTAAGCTATTTATAGATATATTTTTATACCCCTTAGCCAATATACCGCCACTCTCTTCAAATCCATCTTGCTTAGAATATATATAATTTAGCATAGATACTGGCGTCCAAACAAAGCTATCATTTATCGCAAAATCTTTTGATAGACCAAGCCCAGTTGAGACAAAATAGCTCTTATAATCGGCTTTTAGCTCATCACTTAAGGTTAGGATATAACGACTCGTATCATTAAATCCCATACCGACATCCACACTAGCTATTAAATTAAAATCGCCAAAATCTTTTAAACCAGCTAAACCCACAGATATTAACTCGCTTTTAATATCTGAGAATTCATAATCCCCTTTTTGGTGAGAATAGTTCAAAAACGCACCCAATTTCACATCATCGCTTACCCATTTGTTGGTACCTAAATTCACAGAATATGTATCGATATTATAGTCATCGCCTTTAAAATATGAGTATGAAACCCTACTTAAAATCTCGCTTTTACTCAAAGCTGCGTTATAACTCTCTAAGATATCATAGACCATACTATCAGTCATATCGCTATTTATGAGAGCTAATTTCGAATTCTTAGCTATAGTAGCGACCTTTGTAGCGCCACTTTGAATAGTTGTAAATGGCAATGTTTGTTGTCCTAAAGTTCTACCTGTGAATGTCGCAGCTTCTCCTGCGGATCTTGAGATATCTTTTGAATTTACACTTGATAGAATTTCTTTTTTACGATTATTGCTTGTTGTATCTAATTCTGTAAAGAATTGTTGATATTTTGGGCTTAAATTCGCTGAATTTCTAATCTCTATAAGAGAATTACCTACCATTGTAAAACCACCTGTAGGTATGTAGGCTCCTTCTTTGACATTTACTTCTATTGTGTTATTATCTTTTAGCTTGAAATTTAAAGTGCTTGTATCTAGGACTGAGATATTAGTAAATTTATCTAAATTTCCATTCTCACTAAGCTTATCAAAATCAATTTTAATCTCTTGTCCAGTTTTGAAAAACTCCCCGCTAAGCGGGATATAAACCAAATTTCCGCCCTTGATATCATAGTTTGTAGCGATGATATCTGAGTTTGCTTGGTTATTAAAATTTATGTGTAGGCTTGCATTTTGGTTTTGAGTGTATGTACCATTTACATTTAAAACGCCGATTTGCCTGGCGCCACCAGGCATCACAATACCGCTTTCATTGGTGAGATTTTTGGCTATGGTTCCAGTTCCGCTAATCAAACCACGATTTCTAGCAAAAATATCACCATTTGTTAATTTGCCAATTATTCTAGCCTCACCGCCATTGATAGCGTATAGATTTTGTTTGGCGTTAGTTTCGCCTGATATTAGGATTTGACCGCCATTATCAGCATAGAGAGCTGAATTTTCCGCTGTTACTCTATCAAATTCCAAAATCCCGCCACGAGCTATCGTAGGACCATAATAATTTAGAGTATTTTGGCTAAATTTCAAATTCCCATCACCAGTTTTGATAAATCCAGCTTGTAAAGTGGATAAATCCGCATTTACTCTATTATCGCTTTTAAGGGAGTTTGTAGCGTCATTTAGATGGTATTTATCATCCCATTTTATCTCATCTATATTATTTGTGAAGGTGCCATTTAGCCCCTTTGTATCGATGGTGTAAAATCCATAATATTTATTATCAAAACTCTCAATATTACTAGGATTTAGGCGATTTATATTTAGCGCTGCTAAGCCTTTTAGAGCCTTCCTAGCGTCTAAAATACCGCTACCTATGAAATCTTCTTTGCTTAGTTTCACCACTGCTACTGAATTTGCTTTAAGACTGTTATTCACATCGGCTTCACTTTTTAATAGATTGCTTATGATATATTCTGCTACACCATTGTCATTTTCATCTGCTTTAAATCCAGCATCCTTTAAATCTTTTTTTACTTGCTCCCAGTTTATACCGCCGCTACCATCTTTTGGTACTTCATTATCGATATAAAAAATGCTATAAAATTCAGCCGAGCCAGTTTTGCCGACATTTTTGGTTACTACTAAATTTGGAGTCTCTACATTTTTATTAGCCGTAGTTAGCAAGATATCGCCGATTTGTGAGCCATTTAAAAATGGAAATTTCTGCTCTACCAAAGCTGCCACCCCACTCACAAGTGGAGCAGCAAAGCTAGTCCCAGAATCTGTGATAGTGGTGGTTAGGTCTGTTTTTATCTTCTTGCTATCAGTATCATAATATGTATAGCCATATCTACCATTAGCTGTTACTATGTTTTGAGCCGGCGCCATAATGCCATAAAGAGACGCTCCGCCTTTAAAAAAATTGCTATAAGTATAGATCCCTTGCTTGTTAATTAGCTCATTTAGGATTACCTTGCTTTTATCGCCTGTGCCGGCGCTCCACTTATCGGCTGCGGCTTTCCACTCATCATCAGTGATTTTACCGATTGTTATCTTGTCATTTTGGATAGTGATTTTATCAGCATTCAAGCCCCCAACAGCCAAAAGCCCACGATAGCTCTCATCATAACTTGGCAAAACAGAATTCGCTCTAGGTGAGCTAAAACCATCATTTCCTACGCCAACGATATTTAATATCCCTTGCTCTTTGGATAGCTCGGCTAAGGCTTGAGCCCTTTGCAAACTTATATCGCTTTGTGTGAGCTTTTGAAATTCATCGTAGCTTATAGCGCTGCCATTTTGGCTATTTTGTTGATTTGGGACTATGGGCTCTAGGCCATTATCCCATTTGCGATTTATAAGAGCAAATCCATTGCTAACATAGCTATGATTTATCACTTTTACGCCACTATCTATCATTTTTTGGATATCGGTTTTTATATCGCCTGTGTATAATGGGCTTGGATTTAGATATGCTAGGCCGTAGAATGTCGCACCATTTGCCACACCCATTAGATCGCTACTATTACCCACTATGAGAGATGATACTTGAGTGCCGTGAAGCATAGTAATCTTATCACTACCTGAGAAGCGATCTGGGTCAATGCTGTTATTTATCGAATTTATCAATTTGTTTTGGATTATTGGATTTTTAGTATTAAATACGCTATCTACAACGCCAATTACCACGCCAGCGCCATTTATATTTGGATTTTCTGCTTTGGCATTATGGAGATTTATAACGCTATAAACCTTATCATTGGCCTGTGCTAGAGAATTTGTAGCTGATAATAAAACAGAAGCACAAACTAATGATAGCGTGATTTTTGAGATTTTTTTCACGAATTTTCCTTAAAAATATGATAAATAATTTTGCCTAATAATTAAAATTATCACTTTTTATCACTTTAAATTCGCTTAAATTCATTTAAATTACATTAGAAATTATAAATTTTAAACCACTTTTGTGTATAGCTCAAATATCCATAATATAATTTTCCATATAAGTAATTTTAAAATATTAAAAATATATAATAATCAAACTAATAAGGAGACAGAATGAATAATGTAAATAATACCCAAAAAAATGTTGAGAAAAAAAGTAAAAAAACATCTCGTATGATTACTCGTGAAGAGTTTGAAAAAACTAGACAATATGGATTAGAAAAACTAAAAGACCCAGAAATTAGAGCCGTATTTATGCGTTTAAAAGATAAATAATGTATTATTTTGATCTGCGATGTGCTATTGATTTTCACGATGATATAATTCGTGAAATAGGTGGTTTAGAAGGATACAATAAAACTCAAATAGGATACCTAAATTCAGCATTAGATCAGATACAAAATGATGATTATTATCCAACTTTTTTGGATAAAATGGCTCATATAATTTTTTCTTGTGTAAAATTTCATCCCTTTTTAGATGGCAACAAAAGAACTGCAATTTATCTTGGTTGTCATTTTGCTAAAATAAATGGCTTAGATTGTCCAAATCGATATTATACTGAAATGGAAGATGTAGTTATTAAGATTGCCGAAAATTACATATCAAAAGATGATTTAAAAGATATTCTTTTTGTAATTCTTACTTAAAAATCTCCTAAACAAAGAAATAGACAATGAAATCAAACGAAGTCTTAAAATTATAAAAAATATCTCGTGTTGCTCTTTGTAAATATATTAAAAATAGAAAAATAAGAGTAGAAAAAAGTCCCAAACGGATACTACAAATGTAGCGATGAGATGTCTATAAAATACTTGGTAAAGGCGATGATGGTAGATTAAATGTAATCTACGCAAGAGTAAGCACAGCTACTTTTTTGTATATTTATTCTTGATTTCAGAGATTTTTATAATCTAATTTAAGTTGAATTCATTATAATTTAAAAATCAATTAAAAAGGAGCTGAATGTGAAATTTCGAGATTATATTAAAACTATTGAAAATTTTAAAAATATTGAAAATATTAAAAGCATCGAAAATATTGAAATAGATTCTAAATCTAGACTATACAAACACTACACAGAACACGATTCTGGCACTATCAGCGCATATCGCAGCGAAAATACTAAAACTAAAAATCAAGAAAATAATAAGAAATTAAAAAATTATTTGTTAGCCAACGGCTACGCTGTAACACAAATACAAGGGACTTATGAAGCAACCACACCGAGTGGTGATCAAAAAACTGTTAAAGAAATGTCGTTCATAGTTATAGATATTAACGATACAGGTAAATTAAAACAGGATCTAATAAATGCGGGCAAAAAGTTCAATCAAGAAGCTATAACATTTTCCACTAAAAGTGGAGATTATTATTTGATAATGTGCGATGAAAGTGAAATCAAATTAGGCAGCCCTATGTTTGGAAAAGATGGTAAAACAATTTCTAAAATTAGCGGTAGACCTTTTATTTTCAATGAATGTAAAGAGATAGATAATCATACTTATAATGATACTTTAGATAATTATAACCCTTTAATTCTAAGATATTATATTAAAAATAATTTTAATAACTTAGATTTGATATGAGCTCAAATTTTGTCCCTTTGGCTCTTTCATCTTTGCTTTTGGCTCTAAATTTCGCTAATAAATCTTTAAATTCCATCTTTTTCCTTTTTTATCTCTGCTCTGTTCCATCAAGCAACGGGACAAATACACACTCATCTAAAATTTGGCTGATGATTTGGCCATTTGATTTTTTATATTGTGTGATATATTGTTTATTATCCTTAGCTACTGGCGCAACTAAAATTCCATCATCTTTAAGCTGATCAAATAGCCTATCAGGCACACTTTGGCAAAAGCAACTAAGTATAATCCTATCATAAGGCGCATAGCTTCGCCAACCTAAATTCCCATCATCAAATCGTATAAATACATTATTTATCCCTAAATTTTTCATCAAAGATTTAGCCGAATTTGCCAACGCCTCGATCCTCTCCACACTAAAAACACGCCTTGCTATCTTAGCCAAAATCGCTGCTTGATATCCGCTACCGCAGCCAATCTCTAATATATTATCGCAATTTTCAGCTTTTAACGCCATTGTCATTTTCGCCACAGTTAGAGGTGAGCTAATCCATTGATTACCACCAATAGGATGAGCATCAAGCTTAAAAGCATTTATCGATACTGGCACAAAAGGCGTCCTAGGCGTATTGCTAAACGCATTATAAACCATCGGACTAAGCTCTACTAAGTTAGCAATCTCATCGCTCATTGTTTGGCATTTTACTCTTTCTAAATTATCCATAATTTATCCAATTTTTAAATTTATCTATCAAATTTATATCAAATTTCATATTTTCGCCTCTTTTGCCACTGGGCGTAAATATGGATCTGAATTTCAAATCCATATCGCTACACGCAACGACATAGGCTCTATTTTGTAAGGCTAAGGCCTCGCAAAGCACCATATAATCACGCTTTCTACCCTTACCCCACATAGCAGGAACCAAGATAATTTCAGCCCCCATCAATCTAGTCCAAAGCTCTATAAAACGCAGCTCAAAGCAGATTAAAACCCCTATTTTAACCCCATTGATATGGTGAATTTTAATATCATTTAAATTCCCTTTTAGTGTGATTTTATCTTCGTTATTTGGTTTAAAAAGCTTATATTTATTTTGCTTAAACTCCGCCCCTTTAGAGCTTAAGCAAATAAACTCATTATATCCATTATAAATTCTACTAAATCCAAGATAAGCCCCATTTTTTAAAGAGCTGATTAAATTCCGCTCCAAATCACGCTCAAATTCACCCCCAAGGCTCTCATATCCACTCACACAAAGCTCAGAGCAAAGTGCTAAATCTCCGCTATCTAAAGAGCCAGCCAAGCTACACAACTCACTAGCTCTATTGATCGCTCCAATGGAATTTAGATTATAAGCTATGAGATTAGAAATCATCAAAGCTTAGGCTACCTTTGCTATAATTTGTAACCTTGCTTTCAAAGAAATTTGATTTTTGGTCATTAAATTTAGCAAAATCATCAACCCATTTTATCGGATGAGCGACATTATATATTCTCTTTAAGCCTATTGAAGTTAGCCTATCATCAACTAGATATTTGATATATTGATCTATTATATCATCTGTAAAGCCCATTATCTGATTTTGTGTGATATATTTTCCCCACTCTATCTCTAGCTCTCCAGCCTTTTGAAACATCTCATAAATTTTAGCTTCAATCTCATTTGTAAATAGATCCGGACGCTCCTTGCGAACTGAGTTTATCATATTTTGAAATAATAGCAAATGAGTTATCTCATCTCTTTGGATAAATCTTATCATTTGAGCGCTTCCAAGCATCTTTCCAGCCCTTGCTAGCGCATAAATTGCTGTAAATCCACTATAGAAATATACCCCTTCTAGAATTTGATTTGCCACCATAGCTAGAAGCAGTTTCTCATCAGTCACCTCTCCGGCTAACTCTTCATAAACACTTGAAATATAATCATTTTTACGCCTTAAAACCTCATCATGCTTCTCCATCTCATAGATTAAATCTGTATTATCACAGATCGCTTCTACCATCACAGCATAGCTTTTAGAGTGATTTGCCTCTTCATAGGCTTGACGAGCCAAAACCGCATTTATCTCAGGAGCAGTTATATATGGATTGATATTATCAGCTAGGTTATTTGTCTGAAAACTATCCATAGATATAAGCTGACTCCACACTAGATCATACATACGCTTTTCAGCTGCTGTGAGATTACAAGCATAGTCCCGCACATCATCAGTAGTATCAACCTCTTTTGGAAACCAAGTATTTGCCTCCATAAGATCCCAAAGTTTAAGCGCCCAAGTATATTTGGCCTTTGTGAAATTCAAAATTCCATGCGGATTGCCATTAAAAACCTTACGATCACTTAGCGTCTCATTGGAAGCTGGATTATATATCTTTTTTCTATGCATTTTTATCCTTTATTTAAATTTATAAATTAATCATACTCTTTAGCCCTAGCCCTGATATCATCAAAGCTAAATTTGCGTAAAATTTCGCCATCTTTAAATACCTTAGTTAGCCAATTTTGCCTACCATTTAGCTCATCAAATCTTATAGTTTTATATAGGTCATTCTCTTTAATGAGTGCTAAGCGACCTGATTTTGAGCGTTTTTTGGGATCTGTAACTGGATCTTTATATACATCTCTCCACTTTATCCCATCGCTACTTACGGCATTTACCTTCATAGCAAACCTTAGAGTATCTCTATTTAAGTGTTGAAGCAACGCCCCGCCCATACCAAAGACAATATTATCGCTACTAATTTTTCTAAATTTAAGCTCATTTAAGATATCTTCTATACTTTGTGGATTTATCCCATCGCCATATATAAGCCTTATATGATCTGGCAAGATCTTATAGCCTTTGGAATTTATACTATATCCTGCTAGGCTCATCATCTTCTCTATACACTCACTAGCCATTGTCACAGGATTGCCACTATCTGGGCGAAGCACCACCTTGCCACCTAGCTTTTTAACCTTATCAAAGAGTTTTCCCCACAAATCAATAGCATTTAAGGTATCATAACTATCAATCACGCAAGCAAAAGTCCCATCGCCGTAGCTTTGTACCATATTCTCATAAGCTTGAAATTCCCCATCCTTGCCCCATGAAGTCATCGTGCTATGCTCGCTAGCTGGTATGCTAAATGCCGCCATATCCGCACCATAATATTTTTTGGCAAATAGTGCGCCTGTGATGGTATCAGAGCCTTTGAAATTCACCATATGAGCGCTCCCACCAATACCGGCACTCTCAAAGCTACTAACCCCCCTAGCACCAAAATCATGTAAGGCAAAATCGATATTTTCAGGTGTTCCGCTCTCTTTTAAAAAGTGTAAGATATTTTGCTTACAAAAGTAGCTATTAGTAGCTACGGCCACAGGATACCAAATCGATCGCAAAATCGCCGTCTCAAAATACCCCACAAGCCACGCTAAATTCGGATCTGTATTTTTAATCTGTAAAAGGACATTTTCAGTTTGTATAATGCTACCTTCGGCCACCGCCTCTATCTCCAAAGGCAAAACCCCACCATGATGCTCTACTATATATTTCCAGCCATCTTTATTAAATTTCATCCCATGTGCTTTGATAAACTCATCAGCCTCATCTATATCATCGTAGCTTATCTTTTGGCTTAGATATTCCATCAAAAATATCTGTAATCCATAAAATAACAAGCGATTCCACCGCCCACCACGAGACTCAATATATGAGCTTATAAATTTAATATCTTTTGGGTATTGTAAATAGTGTGAAATTTTGTAACTATCGGTATTTAGTATCGGATTCATATCTACTCTTTTGTGAAATTTGGCCTGTATTTTATCAAATTTATTTTAATTTTAGATATAATCAAGCCAAATTCAAACCAAAGGTAATCAATGAAAATAGTATATACTAAATCTCAGCTTTTTAATGAGTTAAATCAAATTTGCCAAGAGATTCTAAAAAGCAAATCCTGCCTAATAATCGCCATCACAGGACTAAGCGGAAGCGGCAAAAGCACCCTTGGCAAATTCATAAGAAAAGAAGGTTTTGGCGACTTTAAGCCCTATCAAATCGCCGTTATCGATGATAATGTAATGAGCCTTAATCTCTTTTTGATACGGCCCAAAATACGCCATACCCCCCCCCCATCTAATCCAGTAGATAATCTCAAGCCCTTTTTTAAATTCCTTCCATCATATATCAAATTAATTTTTTATATCAATGCCAACGCAACTAGAGTTAACTTTGCTGATATATTAATCACTCTTAAAATAGATGAAACCCAACGCATAAATCAGCTAAATCAGCGAGAGAGCGATCCAAAGCTTATAAAATCCCTTATAAACTCAAAATTAAATATCGATATATCATCAACCTATCAAATTTGCTTTAATAATTCACTAAATAATTAAACCAAATTTAACCAAAATAGCCACAACTGCAGCGGTGATAAGCCCAGCAAATCCCCCCGCTACCATATCATCACTCATTACACCAAGGCCGCCTTTGAGATTGCGATCTAGCCTACCAATGATACTAGGCTTAGTAATATCTAAAATTCGAAAAAAGACAAAAGCCAAAATCACACTAACCCATCCAAATTTATCCACCCCAAACTGCTCCCAGCTAGATAAAGCTATAGATATTGCCACCCACACACCAGCAACCTCATCAATGACTATAGAGCTATCATCGTGTGTGCCACTTTTAGCCTCATAAGAGTCAATCACGCTAATACTAGCCAAAAATAGCAATATACTAGCCATAAATAGCGTCTCAAGCCCGATATAATAATATATCGCCACGCCTGCTATACTCCCAGCCAAGCTACCCCAAGTCCCAGGTGCTGGCCTTAGCAATCCAGAGTAAAAAAATGTTACAAATAGCTTTTGCATTTTCATCCTTATGTAAGCGAAGTAGTCTGATATAAACCCATTAAATCTAGATAAAAATCATTTTGAGTGCGATCTTCTAATAACCCAACATTAGGGAATAGATCATTACAAATTTTTTGGAAATTTTCAAATCTATTTGGAAATAGCGTGCTTAATATCATAGCTGAAATCTCCTTTCGCATTAAAATCGCAGGCGGCAAAATCCCACTAAATAAAAGCTCTTTTAGGGTATCGGATTTATACTTGATATGATGGTGCTGACCATGCGGACAAGTCTTGATACTCACAATCGTTCTACACTGATTACAATAGACCAATTCAGGCATAACTATAAGCTCTATATCCAAATTTTTTGTTACACTATCTAAGATTGTATTTGGTTGATTATGATCATAAAACATTCCGATACCGCCGTGATTTTGCCCTACTACTAACTTCGTCGCACCAAAGTTATAAGCGGCTAAGCACTCCAAAACTGGATTTATATGATTGCTAAATAGATAGGTATTTTCAAAAGGCACTATAACCACACGCTCATTAGGCAAGAAATTGCTTACGAAATATTCTAAGGTTTTTAGCCTTAATTTAAAATCCAAATTTCGTCTATTTTCAAGGGTACAAATCAAAAAAATTATAGTGATATCAGCCTTATCAATAGTCATTCTCACTAGCCTTTCATGAAGTCTGTGGAATGGATCAGCTGTGAGCATTAGGGCGGTTACTTTTTGATAATTATTTTCCTTTATTCTATTTAGAACATTTTCTTTAATCTTAGCTAAATTATTATCATAAATTTCAAATTCGCCGCTAACTGCGTATTTACCTGTTTTATTATCTTCATCAAGTTCAATCTCTCTAGCAGCAAATATGCTATTATGCGGATTTTCAAGCTTATAAACAGATGAGACTATCATATGCCCTACTATATTGCCATTTAGAGCAAATTCTAGCTTTTGACCTTGCTCTATAGATCTAATTATAGCTTGATTTCGCCTACCAAATGGAGCAAAGGTATAAGCATATGGCATAGGCTCACCTCTGAAATATCCAGTTTGATAGACGCTTTTGGCCTCACTAGCGTCCATTAGTCTTTTAAATTTGCCTAGAATTTGATTTTTGATTAGGCATAGTGTGCCGTATGTGTCTTGATTGATATTTATTACATTATTTTTGTCTATAGATATCATGCTTTTTTCTTCTTTCCCATATTGATTTGCGTGATATTCCAAGCTTTTTGGAAATTTCAGTATCTGGCAATATATCTTGATACAATAAAATCATCTGTTTAACATACTCATCAATAGATAAAATATCAGTCATAGTAGTGGTACGAGAGTGATTTAATACCATAAAATTATATCCGGTATGCTCATTTTTGCTATGGATAATAGTAGGCACACTACGCAAACAATCTAATAGTTCTTCCCCTGCTTCTAAACTCAACTCATCTATATTTCTAACATATATAAAGCTCTTTGGCAATAAATCCTTGATATCAAATAAGGTCTTAGCATCTACTATTTTACAATTCAATCCGCTATCTTGAGCATAAGCAAAGACAAATCCATCGCTAATTTGAATTTTACTAGAGCTAATAATCAATGGTAGCTTAATCTTTTTGAGATCTAAATTTGAAGGCTTATAGCTTAGCATGGCTGATTCTAGCATAATGCGGTAAGTTTCATTTAAGGTCTCATATCGCTTAAAAGACTCAAAAAATTTAATCTTTCTAATAAGCTCTTCTATCATAAATGGCTTTTGGATATAATCACTCACCCCAGCTTTAATAGGATTTAGCACGGTATCAGAGCTAATGTAGCTAATTAATAAAATTATAATTGAATTTTTATGATTTTGTATAACTTTGTAAAATTCATTAGCCCCAAAGCTAGTAGAGAGCAAAACTACATCATATTTATCATCCCTTAAAGCCTCAAATGTATGAGTAGCAATCTCACAGCTATAGCCAAATTCAGATAACTTGCTAGCGATACTTTGAGCTAGGTAAATTTCATTTTCTACTATTAAAACTCTCATATCCTAGTCCAATCAAAATATTTTAAATTCGCATTTGCTATCACAGCTACCCCTTCGCTACGCCCTGTAAAGCCTAATTTCTCGCTTGTTGTGGCTTTGATATTTACTCTAAATCTATTTATACCCATCACGCTTGCTAAGGTTTGAGCCATCTCATCTTTATATGGAGAGATTTTAGGCTTTTCACAAATGATAGTCAAATCCACATTTACAATCTCAAATCCAATAGAACGGATGAAATCCACACTCCTTTCAAGCAAAATTTTAGAGTCAATGCCTTTAAATTTCATATCATTATCAGGAAACAACTGCCCAATATCAGGCGCGCTAGCCGCCCCTAAGATCGCATCACAAAGTGCGTGTATAGCTACATCGCCATCGCTATGAGCCTTAAAAGCTCTATCAAATTCTATCTTCACACCGCCTAAATTCAGATGATCACCATCGCAAAAGGCATGGACATCAAAGCCATTACCACAAAATATATCAGATGAAGGTGGATCAAGATTTATAAGCTTCAAATCATCTTTATATGTTAGTTTTCTAGCTCTCTCATCACCAGCAATATACCATACCTTACCACAGGTAGCAGCGATAGCCGAGCTATCATCTGTGTAAATTTTGTCGCTATTTAAAGCCTTTTTTAATACCGCAGTTTTGGAGAGTTGTGGGGTTTGAATTCGCTTTAATTCATCTCTATTTATATACTCACTACCATAAGCAACTGTGTCGCTGACTTTTAGAACTGGCACAATACAATCAGCCAAATTCGCATCATCTATCAACCGCTTTATCAGAGCTTGGCTTATATCCACTCTAGCTATATCACTTACCATAACATAATCGCTATTTATATGATTAAGAGCGTTTTTAAGGCTCTCTTGTCTAGTGGCGCCACCTTGGACGAATTTTATATTAGTAGCGAATTTAGACATATATTCGCACTCATTACTAACTACAATAATCTCTTTAAAATTATAATTTGAGCTTATATTTCTAGTCGCTTTTAGCCACAATGGGATATCACCGGTGCGTAGCCACTGCTTTTTAACAGGCAATCCAAACCTTGTAGAGCTTCCCGCACCTAGCATTATTAAAGATATATCAATCAAAATAGATCCTAAATTTAAAATTATGTTACGAAATTATACATAGTTTTTAATTTCATTTGACTGAAATTAACAGAAATTTTAATCCAAATTTGGCTAGTTAATTACCAAATTATAGATATTTTAATCAAATATAAACCAAATTTACTTACAAAAGCCACTTAAAAACTATATTTAAGATATATTAAATTTAAGCTTTTTAATGTGTAATCTCTACTCAACAATATTATAAAAGCTAAATTTGTAACACAAATAGCTCAAAATAGTCTAAATTTAATGAAAAAATTATATAAATCAAATTTAAATGAATAAATTATTTAAGAGTTGTTTTGTATTTAATTAAATATTGTAGAATTCACTTTTAAACGCTTAAAAAAGGATAATAAATGAGAAAAGAGTGGTGTCAAAAACGCCAAAACGACGCTACCCCAACTCAAATGTATTACGCCAAAAAGGGCATAATCACTGAAGAGATGGAGTATGTAGCCAAGATAGAAAAGCTTCAAGCAACCCAAATTCGAGACCTAGTCGCAAGTGGAAAGCTCATAATCCCATCAAATATCAATCACCATCATCTAATTCCGATGGCAATAGGCAGAGCCGTAACTTGTAAAATCAACGCAAATATCGGATCAAGTGCGATAATCAGCAATATAAATGAAGAGATAGAAAAGCTAAATGTATGCTTAAAATATGGAGCCGATACCGTGATGGATCTAAGCACTGGTGGGGATTTAGATGCTATTAGAAAGGCTATAATAGCCAACTCAACCGTCCCGATTGGCACCGTGCCTATATACCAAATCATCCACGATATCAAAGATTTAGATAATCTCACACCACAAATTATGCTAGATTGTATCGAAAAACAGGCTAAACAAGGCGTTAGCTACTTCACTATCCACGCTGGATTTTTGCTTGAATTTATGCCATTAGTGGCTAAACGCAAAATGGGAATTGTCAGCCGTGGCGGTAGCTTGATGGCTAGTTGGATGATGAAACATCACAAAGAAAATCCATTCCACACAGCCTTTGATGATATATGCGATATCTGTGCTAAATATGATGTGGCTCTATCTTTGGGTGATAGCTTGCGTCCTGGCTGCTTGGCTGATGCGAGTGATGCTGCTCAAATGGCTGAGCTTAAAGAGCTTGGCAATCTAACTAGAAGAGCTTGGGCCAAAAATGTCCAAGTAATGGTAGAAGGCCCCGGCCATGTGCCATTTAATCAGATTGAATTTAATATGAAAGAGGAGCAAAGACTTTGCGATGATGCGCCATTTTATATCCTTGGGCCACTTCCTACTGATATAGGCGCTGGATATGATCATATCACAAGTGCTATTGGTGGGACTATGGCCGCATATCATGGCGCTAGTATGCTATGCTATGTAACGCCAAAAGAGCATTTAGGCCTACCAAACGCAAAAGATGTAAGAGATGGGATAATAGCTCACAAAATCGCTGCCCACTCTGCTGATATCGCCCTTAATAGACCAGGAGCTATAGATAGAGATCACGCTATGAGCGACGCTAGATATAAATTTGAGTGGAATAAACAATTTGAATTAGCTCTAGATCCTGATAAGGCTAGAGAACTTCATGATGAGAGCTTGCCTCAAGATGTCTTTAAAGAAGCTGAGTTTTGCTCTATGTGTGGGCCGAAATTTTGCGCTTATAAAATTAGCCAAGAGATAGCCAAAACTAGCTGTGAAAGCTACCCTACAAATGAGAGCAAAGATATATAAAACAAGGAAAATTTACGCCGCTACTATATTGATAATTTTAGCGGCTATATCTATTTTAGCAGCGAATTTTTTAAGCGCTTTTGGGATTAGTGCTTTGATAATTGCTGTGATTTTGGGTGCTATTTTAGCTAATAGTAGCAAAAAAAGTGCGAATTTGATAGCTAGAAGTGGGATTTTGGCTATATCTACAAAGCAAATTCTAAGACTAGGCATTGTCTTATATGGATTTAAAATCAGCCTTGATGAAGCGCTTAGTATCGGCTATGCTGGGATTTTAAGCGCTTTTATCATTGTTTTTAGTAGTTTTATTTTTGGATATTTTATCTGTCGTGTTTTTGGTATTGATAAGAAACTTTCAGTTTTAATAAGCTCTGGGTCTAGCATCTGCGGTGCGGCTGCTTTGATGGCTACTCAAAGTATTGTTAAAGCTTCACCAAATGCCGTGGCCATCGCACTTTGCTCGGTTGTGATATTTGGTAGTTTGGGGATGTTTGTATACCCATTTGTCCTTAGTGAAGCTCAAAATCTCAAAGCTGGATTTATAATCGGTGCTAGCTTACACGAAGTAGCGCATGTAGCTGGTGCTAGTGCTTATAATGAAGTAGTAGCCAATAACGCAATTATAATAAAAATGCTAAGAGTTCTAATGCTAGCGCCATTTTTGATAATTTTAAGCCTTGCTAGTAGATTTTTCATCGGCGAAAAATCAAGCATTAGAGCAAATTTCCCATATTTTGCTCTATGGTTTTTTGTAGCATTGCTCTGCTCTGGATTTATAAATCCTCAAGTTAGAGAATTCATATCTTTGATTGATAATTTCTTGCTTAGTGTTGCGATGAGCGCTCTAGGGCTTACAATCACCAAAAAAGCTTTGAAAAATGCGAATTTAAAGGTATTTGTCGCTTCTAGTTTGATATTTTTGTGGCTTATTGTTTTGGCTTTTGTCTTAGCAAATTTGCTATTTTAAATTTAAGAAATTTTTTAATATCTTTTTGCCTTGAGCTTGTAATATAGACTCAGGGTGAAACTGCACCCCATAGCAACTATATTTTTTATGCTTGATAGCCATTATAATGCTTTTATTCTCCACTTTTATATCCGCTAAGATATCAAATTCAGCCGTATTTACAACTCGCAATGAGTTGTACAAAGCGATTTTTAATGGCTTTTTCACCCCTTTAAAAAGCGTGGATTTGCTAAATTCACACTCCACGCTCACTCCATGAAAAGGGCGTGGCATTCGCACCACTTCTGCGCCAAAAGCCTTAGCCAAACATTGATGACCTAGGCATATACCTAAAATCTGCTTTTTAGCCCCAAGAGCCTTGATAATATCCATACAAACTCCAGAATCATCAGGTGTGCCAAAGCCTGGTGAAATAATGATTTTATCAAATTTATTAGCATATTTTATAGCTTTTTTAGCTTTAGCAAAATCATTTTTGACTACCTTGACTTTGGCCCCTAACTCCTTTAAATAATAGACTATATTATAGGTAAATGAGTCATAATTATCTATTAGTAAAACTCTCATAACTCCACCTTGATAGCGCCACGAAGTGAGTTAATAGCGTAAATTTCTTTAGCATTTTTTAAATCATCTAAACCCAAAATCGCCTCTTTTATCTCGCCAAATTTCAGCAGTCTCTCACGCAAAGTCCCAGCCAATAGACCACAATCTAATTTTGGCGTTAATAGCTCACCGCCGATATTTAAGACGATATTTGAGCGACTCCCCTCGCATAGCTCATCTCTTTGATTAAGATAAAAAATATCAAAAAGCCCATCATCTATAATCCTCTCATCTCTTAGCGTGGTTTTGTGATACAATAGATCATTACAAGAGTTTAGGCGGTTTTGGCTAATTGCGATTTTATGGGATTTAAGTGGGGGAATTTGAGTTTGGGTTATCTGATATTCGCCACTTTTATTAAGGGTTAAATTCACTCTTAAATCCACATTATCAGCCCTTAAATTAGCAAAAATATCTGTAAATTTATCTATACTCTCAAATCCGCCATTAATCCCGCCAATTATATCGCTAAATTTCAATCTCTCTTCATCCATCTCGCAAAGCTCAAATCCAATAGGCAATTTAAATCCTAGCAACCTAGCGCTATTTATCAATCTTTTTAAGTGATTTTGTAACAAAAATATCTTATCCTCACGCAAAAGCATAGTCTCAAAAAGATTAAATTCAATATTTGGTCTTAAAAAGCTACTTTTTAGCTCCAATTCAGCAAATTCATCATCGCACTTTGAGTCCCATACCACGCCACTCCCAACACCATATCTATAATATTCATCTTTAGTCCATTTCTGAAGCGTTCTAATCGGCACGCTAAATTCCGCCCTTTTATGGCTAATCATCCCCATCGCACCGCAATAAACCCCACGATCTCTAGCTTCTAAACGCTCTATAATACGCATTGTGGCAAGTTTTGGCGCACCAGTAATCGATCCACAAGGATAAACCGCTTCAAAAATCTTATTTAAATTTCTGCTCTTAAGCCTTGCTTTAAGTGGCGAAATCGCTTGAAATAGCGTTTTTAGCTTGATGATTTTCATCGGCTCTTTTAGCTTTAATGAGCCAATTTTGATAATCTTACTCATATCATTGCGGAGCAAATCAACTATCATCAAATTTTCACTTCTATTTTTTGGGTCGTTTTTAAGCTTATTTTTTAAAACCCTATCTTCATCTCTATTTTGACCCCGTTTTATAGTGCCTTTCATAGGCGCAAAGGTGATTTTCTTGCCTTTTAGTTTAAAAAACAGCTCTGGCGAAAATGATATTATCTCACAAAATTCACTCTTAAAATAGCCAAAATATCTACTCTTTTGCCTACTTAAAAGTGAGGTTATAATCTCCTTGCTACTAGCTTTGGTGGATATTTGTAGTTCATTTGTGAAATTTATTTGATAGCTATTGCCACTGGCTAATTCATCTTTTATTTGATTAAATGCTTTTTCATACTCTTTTTTGGATAAATTTTTTACAATTTGCGGATAAAAATATGGCTTAAATATAGAGAATTCAAAGCTCTTGTCTGGTTTGAAAATCTCTTTATTTTTATAGCCTTTAAAGTGCGCTATAGGGTAATTTGACGCTGTTTTGCTAATATCATAAACTATATAACCTACAAAATATAAATTTTTTATCTTTTGTATAGTTTTTAAAGCTTGATTAAGCTCATCTTTATTAAAGCAGATAAATTCGCTTTTTAAATCACGATATAAATATTTACCAAAAATACTAAATTCACTCATATAATTCTCTATTTTAATTTAAAAAATTTTAGCCAAAGATTTATAATTTTTAGCTAATATATCCAAATTTTAAAAAGGACTAAAAATGGATGAAAAAATTCTAGACAGACTAAAAAGCGTGATTTACCCAGGCTTTAAAAAGAGCATTGTAGAATTTGGCTTTGTCAAATCCACAGATCCAAAGATCATAGTAGAGATCACCTCAGCCAAACCTGAAGTCGCTCAAACTATCAAAAATGAGATAGAAAAGCTGAATTTAAACAAAGAGATAGAGATCATCGCCCCAAAGCCTCAAACCCAACAATCCAACTCACAAAGTGGCAAAAATATCGCCCCACAGATTAAAAACTTCGTAATGGTAAGCAGCGGCAAAGGTGGCGTAGGCAAATCCACAACTACTTTAAATTTAGCCATTAGCCTAGCCAAACAAGGCAAAAAAGTAGGGCTATTAGACGCTGATATTTATGGGCCAAATATCCCAAGAATGCTAGGTGTCCAAGGCAAACAGCCCGAAGTCATAGGCCAAAAGTTAAAGCCACTTCAAACTCACGGAATCGAGATGATGAGCATGGGGCTTTTGATAGAAGAGGGTCAAGGACTAATGTGGCGTGGCGCTATGATTATGAAGGCTATAACTCAGCTTTTAAATGAAGTTGAGTGGGGAGAGCTAGATATCTTACTTCTAGATATGCCTCCAGGCACAGGCGATGCGCAAATCACCCTAGCCCAAAGTGTGCCAGTAACAGCTGGAATTTGCGTTACAACTCCGCAAACAGTCGCTCTAGATGACTCTGCTAGAAGCCTTGATATGTTCGAAAAGCTCCATATCCCAGTGGCTGGCGTGATAGAGAATATGAGTGGATTTATCTGCCCTGATAATGGCAAAGAGTATGATATATTTGGCAAGGGTGGAGCTGACGCGCTGGCTAGTGAGTATGATACTGCGATACTAGCCCAAATTCCTATAGAACCATCTGTTAGAATAGGTGGTGATAGCGGAAGGCCAGTTAGCTTTTATAAGCCAAATTCAATCAGCGCTAAAAGATATGAAGAGGCCGCTACAAAGCTATGGGATATTATAGAAGATATCAACGCAAATGGCGGTGCTGATAACTCAGCTATTCAGCCTGATATGAGTAGGTCTGGCTGTCATTAATCAAATTTAAAAGGATAAAAAATGAAATACAAAGAGATCACAAACGAGAGCATTGCTAAGCTTATGGAGAGCTTTTATGAAGCTATTAGAGAAGATGAGAGCGGTCTTGGCGAGATATTTAATAACAAAATCGGCACAAGCGAAGAGGCGTGGGACGCTCATAAAGCTAAGATTGGTGAATTTTGGAAAGGGATGCTCATAGGTCAGAGCGAATTTAGAGGCAATCCTATGCAAGCTCATATGAATCTTGATCCATTTCCGCCTGAATATTTTGATAATTGGCTAAATTTGTTTAAAGAGAGCTTAGATAGCATTTATGAGCCTGAAATTGCTGATATGATCTTAATGCGCGCTCAAATGATCGCAAATAGATTTAAATCAGTTTTATACTCATAATTATATCCAGCCAAATTTGGCTGGATATAGCTAAATATTATCTGCTATTCAAATTTAAAATCAAAATAATTTTTGCTCTTAAATAGATTAAACATATCTATAAATTGCTTAGAATCAAACTCAAAATTACTATAAATACTATAGGTCATTTTGCAATATGATATTTTATAACCAGAATCTTTAAATCCATGATTGTTATAAAATTTACTGCGTTTGACTCTTTGTAAGTAATCAGTAGCTTTTGGATCTAAACTCTCAATCTCTAAGACAATTTGGCTAAAATTTGATTTTAAAATTTCTAAAATTAAACCACCAAAACCACGACCTTGATACTTAACACAAACTGCTAAAAATGCTAAATAAGATATATTTTCATAGCTATATATAGCAGCATAACCTACAAACTCATTATCATTATAAAAAGAGAAAATAGATAGATTTTCATCATTTGCATATATGTTATTAGATAAATTTATTGGTGCTACTAGCTCATTTGAAGGGAAAACTTCTGAATTTAGCCTTAAAATATCTATAAAAATATCGCTATTTACATCAACTAATCTACAATCCAAACTCATTTACAAACCTCATCAAGCATCGTATTTATCGCATTTTTAAGCATATTATAAACGCTTTGAAAATCACTCATATCACCATAATACGGATCTGGAATTTCAGCCCCATTAAGCCCAAAATCCCCCATCAAAGCTACCTTATTGCCAAGCTTTAAACGCAAAATATTATCATAATTTTGCCTATCCATCGCTATAATCAAATCAAATTTAGAATCACTCCTATCAATTTGCCTACCTTTTAGCATAGAGATATCAACTCCATTTTGCCTCCCGATCCTTATAGAGCGACTATCTGGTGGCTCTGATATATGATAATTACTAGTCCCTGCCGAATCTATCAAAATATCCAAGCCACGCTCTTTGGCTACCTTTCTTGCGATTCCTTCAGCCAAAGGCGAGCGACAAATATTGCCAAGACATACAAATAAAATTGATTTAACCATTAAGACCTCTTATATTTTATTTTAAAATCAATTATTTTGATTTTATTGCTTTTGCGTGATGAATGTGGCGGATAGCCATCTTTCCATTTATACATTTTCTTGTCTTTTAATTTTAATTATCTTAGGAATTCTAGAATTCTACCACCATTTCTAGCCAAAAAGTTTGTAAAACCAAAATATTTCCTTAGTTTATAATTAAAATTGTTTTGTAAATTATAACAAAATCAACATTACAATTCTAGGGAATTCTAGAATTCTGCTATAATTTTATAAAAAGGATGAAAAATGAGTTTAAAAAATATTTTTTATATTGTGTTTAACACACTTCCTACGATTTGCAAGCATTTTAGCACGACTGCTAAGCTCACATGGTTTGCCTATCAAAACTCTGATAGTATAGAAAAGCTAAAAAACGCAAGCACAAAAGATGAAAAAATAAACGCCGCAATAGAGCTAACCAAAAAGGTTTTGGAGTTTAAAAAAGAAAATCCAGCCGAGTTTAACGAAGCATTTGATGCACTTGGCGAAATAATTTTAAAGATTGAAAGCGACAAGGATTTTCGCAAGAGCATTTTGGGCTAAAATCAGTTTAAGCAATTGCTAGAATTGCTTAACTCAAATCTTTTTAGGCAAACATTAAGCCCAAAATCTCTTTTACTTCTTTTATTTTCTTGCTATCTAGCTCGCCGATTTTGCTCACAAATCGCTCTGTGCTTACGCACCTTACTTGGTCGCAGAGTATCTTTGCGTTTTTATTTAGCAGAGTAAAACTCACTCTAAAAGGCGCAGCAAAGCCCTTTGAAGTAATTGGTGCGATTATGCGAGTATTTAGGTAGTTTAGCTCATTTGGCGAGATGATGAGGCAAGGTCTTTGCTTTTTTATCTCAGCACCCATTGTTGGATCGAGGCTTACCCACCAAATCTCAAACCTGCTCATTCTACCACTCCCAGTCTTTTTGTTCTACATCACAAGTGGCAAAATCATCTATTAAATCACTTTTATCGTTTTTAGCCAGCTCTCTTAGCTTTTTTGTATCCCAGCTTGAAATTTTGCTAGTTTTAAGAGGCTTTATAAGCAGTCCGTCTTTTAAAATCTCCAAGCTTACTTTATCAAAACCAAAATGCTCTATTATATTTTTTGGTATTCTTATGCCTTTTGAAGTGCCGATTGAGATTATATTTGCAGTAGTCATTTGCTCTCCTTTTTATAATTATAAAATAATTATTTTTAAAAAGAGATAAAAGATTTTTAATCTAAGAAATTCTAGAATTTCCTAGCTAGCATGGCAGCTAAGGGATTCTAGAATTAAATTTAAGTAAAGATTATTTACTAGCTATGTTCTTAGCATCATCTGGAAAAAAGACTTTTGCTTTGTCCCAATATTCTTTTAAAATATCAGGACTTATTGAGCTTATAGCGTTTTCTAGCTCATCAAAGTTATCATCTAAGTATGAAAGATACGCATGTCCCATTAGCTTTGTTGTGGTTGTTGCTATTGTAGCATTCATTGTGCCACCTGCTATTGAGCCAAGACCTGGGATTATTTTGAATAGCGAACCTACAGCTAGTTTTACACCAAAACCGGCACCAGCCACACCAGCAAAGGCAATAGCTAGTTTTTTAGCGGTATCAGCTGACATATCAAGTCCATAAGCATTGCTAACATGAGCAATCATGCCTATTTGCGTAGGCAAAAGCAAGACAAAATCACTAAATGGTATAGGTGCAGCAGTCACGCCTCCTGCAGCTATTGAATAGTGATTTATTAGCTCTCTTGCGTGTTCTCTTGCTGCATTTTGTCTTAGTTCTTCATTGTATTTTTGATGTCTAGCAAAAGCTGTATTTTGACCCTTAGGAAGTAGAGCATAAGTCTTTTCAATAAGCCCATCATTGCCTTTATTATCTTTTATAAGACCTAGTCTTTTTTTGATTTCGCCCTCATCATCTTCTACTTCTAGAGCTCTTACTCTTTGAAAATACTTATCATCATTTATACTAAGTTCTTTTTTTACAATATCGGAGAATTTCACACCTTTTTCATCAGCATCTTGTATTGCTTTTGTGATAATTGTAATTACTGGCAAATCAAACTCTTTAAAAATTTTGTGAAACTCTTTTTCTCCTTCTTCTATGCGTCTATTGCCTTCTGGGATACATAGCCAAGCGATGTGAATTTGCTCATATACTGGTTTGGTTTTTTGCTCTTTTAGTAAATCTCTTATTTGAGATACAGTCTCATCGAAAGCAGCCATTTCAAGCCCTTTTGTATCAAAAATGCTAAAATTATTTGTTATTTGGTATTGTTCTATGTTTTGTGTAAGTGGCTTGCCAGAACCAGTAGGTGCTACCTCGCTACCAAAAACAGCATTTATTAGCGTGCTTTTACCTGCGCCAGTTTTGCCAGCGATTAATACATTTAGATTTTTAGAAGTCTCTTTTTTAACTTGCTCAAAAATCCCCTTAGCTTTGTTTAATAAATCCTCAAGATTATATTTTTTTTCTTGTGCATTTTCTGCCATTTTATCTCCTTTTTTTAAAAAATTTGTCAATTATACCCCCCCCCATAAATATTTAGTTAATGGTGGTTAAAAATAATTTACTATATATTTAAAATTCCGTAAGGAATTCTAAAATTCCCTAGCGAATTTGGCTAGCTAGCTCGCCTAAGACTTTCACATTTTTCCATCATATAAAAAATGCTTATCAAAGTAGTCAAGCGCCTTTGATTTTTCTATAATGTCTAGCAAGAAAAAGCGATTTTCTTGCTCTCTTTGCTTATCCATTTTTCCCATGATTCTTTGGCTAACCTCGCCAAAATTCCCATCGCTAATTACTAGCAAATCGCTTTTTTCAAACTCATCTTTGCTCATCATCTCCACGCCTTTTTCTAGTGCCTTGCCTACACCTGTACTACCTGCTATTAGCACATTTAGATCGTAGTTTTGCGTTTTGTTTTTGCTTAGCTCAGTTTTTGCCATAGCGATGATCTCTTCAAAATTTACATTTACTTCGTTTATTTGCCCCTTAGAATTCTAGATTTTCTATGCTTAGGCTAGGAAACTGCGCTTTTAGGGCTTGGTTTGCTCTTTTTAGCTCAGCCCAAAGTAGTAGTTTTGAGCCTAGTTTTTGTTCTTTTAGTAGCTCTGCAGCTGTCTTTAACGCACTCTTAAAGCTCCCATCACTCTCATTATCAAGCAGACTAGCGACATTAGTACCCACCTTGCTTACTAGCTTATCAGCCTTAAAGATATAAAGCGCATTAGTAAAAAGTACGCTAACACCATTTGATCTATCTTTAGCAAAACTTTCTATCTTACTAGCAGTATCAAGTAGCTCAGTTTTTGCTTTTTGGTGGCTTAGCTTGCTAGCCTGCTCTTTTAGCAGTTTGCCAAACTGAGAGTTTATACTCTCATTTGAAAACTCAGAGCAGACTATATCAATGATACCAAATAACAGCGAATCGCACTCACTAATAGCATTTAGACCTTTGTCTATAAGCTCCAAGTCTTTATCGATTTCTACACTTTGTCTATCTAGCTCTGCATCAATTTCTTCATCGCTCATTTTTTCAAAGTCTAGCTCTTTTTGCTCTCTAGGCTCATCATCAGCAAACGACTCACCCAGCTCATCACTAGCAAGGCAGATTTTCTCAAAATCCTCGCAGATTTTTTTAACCCCAGCATTTAGCACTTCAGTGATTTTGGCTCTATCGCCACATTGTAGTTCAGTTAAGATTGTTTGTAGCATATTTGCTCCTTTTAGTAAAATTGTAAGCGTATTTTACAAGAAGCATGCGACATATAATGTCGTAAAATGATAAAAGAGAAAATAATTTTAAAAAATTTTTATGTTTTCTAGTAAATGTAAATGAAAGATTGAAATTTAGTAGCTTTTATTATTAAATAGGTGTATAGTTTGTAAATTATACAACCTTGTTAGCAAATACATAGCGTGAGTAATTACCGCGCTATTTATTTATCGCTTCATAGATAAAATAACAGCGTGGTAAGTAATCTTTTTGCATTTTTTTATCGTTTAGTGAGCAGGTAAAACCTTTACAATTATGAAATATGCGACATTGATTTTTAAGATTTGCTGACTTATCTAAGAGCTGATTAAAAGCCCTAACTCCATTAAACATGTTTTCTGTGTTTTCTACACTACTTACACCCAGTATCCAATATGGATATTAAAACAAGCGCATCTCTTAAGCTCTATATAGCTATTTTGCTAAAACTCTAGCTAAAAAACTTCTCTATATCAGCTTCTATTTTTGGCGCAGCTGTTGTGGCTTTTTCTATGTAGCATTTGTTAAATGCGTGGTCTATATCGCTTTTATCAAGGTTGTTTAAAATGCTATTTTTAGCAAAAATACTAAAGTCTGCCACATCTAGCACCTGCCCACTAGTGCCAATGCACACAAATAGCGAGTCCTTGGCCTTTCTAAGCGCATTTAGCTCATTATAAAGCACCTTATAAAATGGAGCTTGTTCGCCAAACATAACGATATTGTGGCGAAACTTCTTACACCCACATTTACAAATATGCTCTTTGGCATTTATCGCCTCGTAGCCGATATATTCTATTTTTTTGCAATGCTCACAGTAAATCTCAGGCAAAAATCCGTGTAAATGAACGACATCCATGCAGCCTGCCCGCTCTAACAAATCATCTACATTTTGCGTTAGTACTGCGATTTGCTCGGGGTATTTTGCCTTTATACGAGCTATCATGCGGTGAGCCTCATTTGGCTCGCACTCTGCTAGCTGAGCCCTACGCTTGTCGTAAAAGTCCAGCACTTTTTGCCTATCTTTTTTAAAACCCCTAGCTGAGCAAACCTCTTCTATATCATACTCTTCCCAAAGTCCATCACTGTCTCTAAAAGTCCTTAGCCCACTCTCAGCTGATAATCCAGCACCACTTAAAATAAGCACTTTTTTCATCTTTACTCCTTAAAAATACTAATAACTCTAGCCAAAATTTCAGACTATTTTTATAGCTGCAAATACCTATTTTACCAGCTCTTTTAGCCCTTCAAGCACCTTTACCATAGCCAGTGTATCTAGTCCGCAATAAGCTAGTAGCTCTTTGCGTTTTTTGGCGATTTTCTCATCAAAGCTCGCGCCCTCCCACTCAATGCGCTCTCCGCCTTTAAATAGCTCGCACGCTAGCTCACCAACTTCATTTCCACGCTCAAAAACAGTCTCCAAGCTCACATCAGGCGCAAACACGCTCTCATCGCCCTTGCGGTGTTTGCTTAGCCACAGTAGCTTAGGACACTGCATACCATTTATATATAGAGATTTTGAGATACCAATTTTTATCCTTTCATTTTATTATACCAGCTAGGAACGGCGCAATTACAGCCACTAAACATACATCAGGCTCAAAGAGCGAACTCATATCGGCAATAAGATTAGTATCGATATCGCCTAGATACACGCTCTCATCTTTTACAAGAGCTTTTAGCTGGACTAGACTTTGTGGCTGATATTCTTTCATCTAGAATTCCTTTGATTTTATAAATTTTATAGGAATTCTAGCATATAAAGCAGACTATTTATTGTCAGTTTTATATTTTATTAGTGGCATTATTAGGCACAATGCTAGAATTATTAGTTATTTAGCCATTACAGCAAAGCATTAGAAACTCTAGAATTCTTTTATATTAAATCTTTTATTTATTATCCCTTGGTTTTTCTTTGCCATGAATTAAATAATGTTCTTGTTCTTCGCTAAATTCAATACCCCAGTGATCTTTCATAAAATCTATAAGGCTTTTACTGCGCTTATAAATTATATCAGCATTCCAAACTTGGTAATTTTTTTCTATATCTTGCGCTGAATAACAATCTTTTTTATATGATAAACATTTAGTTAAAAAATCATGGTTACCAAGTTTTATGTTTTCACTATTGGCAATAGGCAAAAGATTTCCCAAGAGATTTCTTAAAATATTTTTATCTTTATCATCGAAGTTATCAAATTCATTCCAATCATTTTCTTTTGGAGTTTGTGGATATATATGTTCTATGGTAAGCGTTTTGCCTTCATCGCTTTTATTTTTAGACCACCATTCTTTATTTAAAAACATTTTGCCACCATGCTTTTCTTTAAATAGCTCTCTTTCATATTCATAAAGAAAATATCTACAACCATCCCAAGTATAAAATCCTTTATTTTCATCTTTATTAAAAATATCTCTTATACGCTGAATAAATTGTTCAGTATGCTTTACTTTCTCTTGTTCTATTCTATTTTGAAATTCTAATTTTATCTTAGATAGCTCTGTTTTATCTGTATAAAACTCGTGGTTTAGCTTTTGAAAGGTAGTGATTTCGTGAGATGTGTATTCTTTACCAAACACAAAAGTAAGAAATATATATTTTTCTACAATCTCCAAGAAATCACACGCTTCACTTATATTTAATTTTCCATTATCAAGTTTAAGGAAAATGCTAGCAATCAATGGTCTAAAATGCCTCATTTTTAGCATATTTAATCTAAAAATTATATTTTTTAGTCTTTCTAATTTTAGACTACTACAGATTAATTTTATTTCATCATCAATCCAAGTCCAAGCCCAATATTTAGAAAATTCGCCTATTTTATCTGCGTATTCATTAATATCACTCATTTCTAGTTTTGTGATATTAGTGTTTGATTCATAATTGCTTTTTGAGCTTTGTCCATCATTTGCTCCATCATCTATATCATCACTCTCTCTTGTATTATTTTCAGATTCTTCTGTTGTATCAGGCTTTTCGCCATATACTTTACCAATATAAAATTTGTAATCCAGCAAAGAACTTTTGTAAGGTTCTTTTTTGCCTTTATTTGGTTCTCCGTAATATACGAGCCAATGGTCTTTTAAAAACTCATCATCGTTTAGTGGGTACTCAATATCTTTGCCAAGATTTCTATATATTTCTGCCCATCGGTCATTTATGTTTATTCTAGGTTCATTTTGTTCTCCATTATCTCTTCTATTTATAAGTGTTATTAGATATAGTAAGCGATTTTTTAAAAGCTCTAATGTACTTAGTGGTTTACCGCGGTTATTCATTGACTCAAAAGTAATATACACATCCTCTTCATTTTCTATTATATATACGCTAAATGATAATTTATTCTTTAATTTTGTAAAAATTGTGTTTAAGTCTTTATCACTTAAATTTTTTATTTTTTCTTTGAAAAAATCTTTTGCTTCTTTTAGATTTTTTGCGTATAAGTTTGTCGCATCTTTGTCTTTATTTGACTCGTATTCAAAAATATTATTAGTCATAAATCCATAATTATCATTCTTTTTTTCATAACAAAAGAAAAAGACAGGATCTTTTCCATCAGATTGTTTCAAAATCCATCTACTTTTTAGCTCATTTGATGGCGAATCATCTAGTTCTAAATTTTTACTTATAGCTAAGTTTAATAATTCATTTAGCAAAATGAAAATTGTAGTAAGTCTTTGTTGACCATCTACAACATAATATAAGCCATCACCTTCTTTTATAGCACCTTTAATTTGATTATATTCCTCTTTTTTTTCCCACACTTTTTGCTCAATTTTTTCTAAGCTAATTGTACCTGTATAGTGTTTTTGCTCACCTTTTATAGAAATTAAATCCTTCCAAAAATCTTTTCGTTGTTTCTCTCCCCAAGAATAGCCACGCTGGTAATCTGGAATTCTTAGTATTTTATTACAAATTTCATTCAATGTTTTTACATCGTTTTGTGGCATTTTTATCTCCCTTGATTTTGATTCTAAGAATTCTAGAATTTCCTAATTTTAACTTAAAAAAATTAAGCGCCTTTCTTGCGATGCCTTCAGCCAAAGGCGAGCGACAAATATTACCAAGACATACAAACAAAATTGATTTAACCATTAACACCTCTTTATATTTTGCTTTAAAATATCATTTATTTGATAATCTTTGCTTTAGCACTTAAATGCTCTATTTTTAATTCATAAATATTGATTTTACTTAGCGATCCAATCGCCGCAGTATCAAAATAATCCATATAATTTGGCGTATATTTTTTACACAATAGCTCCAAAGCTTTTATCTTTTGACTCTCATTAGTAACTTCATAAGCCTTAGTTTTGGCTATCGCACTTTGATATTCAGTAGTAAAAACCCTACTCCCAAGCTCACTAGCACTATCTTTGATACTCTCACAATACTCATAGCTAGGTGTGGGGACTCTGTTATGGCTAACGGCGACTAACTCTACGATTTTACCATCTTTATATAATCTAGCTTTTGAGCCAGTTTTTGCTCCGTGGATATAAATACTCATACCATCTCTAGCTATAGAAATAGGGATACTAAATATCTCATTATTTTCATCTATACAGCTAAGAGTCGCATACTGACACTCATCGATAATCTTCAAGGCAATCTCTTGATCTAATTCACGATCACTTCGGCGCATAATTATTCTTTTATTAAATTTCTTGTTCAAAAAAATCAGCGTCTATTTTATAAATTTTCTTGATCTCTTTGACTTCCACGCCAACTTCATATTTTAGCATCAAATCAGTAAGTCTGTATTTATCTATCAAAACTATAGAATAATTTTGATGTTCTTTAGCAAATTCTATAGCTTCTTTTGTAAATGTTGAAGTAGTTATAAAAAGCCCTTTTGTTGTTGGTTTATTTGAAAGCGCTCCTGCAAATGCTTGAAGCGCATCACGACCGATTTTACCCTTATCATAACGTTTAGCTTGTATATAAATTTTAGAAAATCCAAATAAATCTTCATTTATAATACCATCTATCCCGCCATCTGCACCATTTTGGGTTAAACTAGAGCCACCCACGTCATAGCCTATCTTTTTCATAAGCTCCAAAGCCAAATTCTCAAAAAATCTAGGCTCACGCTCTAAAATTCGACTAATGATCTCATCTTTCACTTCTAAATGTATCTCTTCGATATTTGCTTCTAGGTTTTCATCTGGAGTTTGGATATCGTCTACTAAATTTTGGTTTGTCGGCGTCTTGTCATAAAACCATTTATTAAATTTATTTTCATCTTTGCTAAGTTGTATTCCAAATTCAGTAATTTTGTACTCGCCTCTCATGATGCGATTTATACTACCATTTGTTTTATCAGAACCCATTAAATAAGTAATAGCCCAATCTGCCCTATTTTTATATAATTGCTGTCCTCGTTTTGTAGTTTTTTCCAAATCCTCTTGACTAAATTTATAATAATCAGCTACAAAAGCATAAACATCTTGACGAGTAAAAACATCTTTACTCATAGCAAATTTCAAAATTACAAAAGCCATTTCATTAAATTTTGGAACCATCTTACTTAATACCTCACTTTATTTTGCTTTAAAAAATCTCTTAAATCATCATATTCGGAGTTTGTAAAATACCGCCATTTCCCCTCGCCTAATTGATCCAAGCTAACCCTACCAAAGCTAACTCGCTTTAGATCCATAACCTCTAAATCAAAATAGCCAAAAAACCTTCTTAACTCTCTATTTTGCCCCTCATTTATGATGACTTTTAGCCTTGTGTAGCCACCACTTTGGCTTATGATTCTATAGGCTAAAAATGGTTTAAATTCCATTGAAATTTGCTTTGTTTTAGCGTGAGCTCCTTTGGTAGCATCCTTAGCGAAAAAGCCTTCACGCATCGCATTTATCACTTGTTCTGTGATATTGCCTTTAATTTTTAGGTAGTATTCACGCTCTATATCACTATCCATAAGAGCCTGAGCAATCACAGGAGCGTCAGTCAAAAGCAAAAGCCCCTCACTAGCAAAATCTAGCCTACCGATACTAATAAATTTAGAAAATCCCCGTGGCAAACTATCATAAATCGTCCTTCTACCACGATCATCTCTTTTGGTTACTAGCTCACCTTTTGGCTTGTTATAGAGTATGACGCTAAATTCTTTTTTGAGTTTAACTAGCCTTGAGCCGATTCTTACCTTATCGCCATCTTTGATATCGGTTGATAAGTCGCTTATAATTCGCCCATTTATACTGACCTTACCAGCCTTGATAAGCTCATCAGCCTCACGGCGTGAGTAGTTTGTATTGTGTGAAATGAATTTATTGATACGCATTATAATCCTAAACTAGTTAGATCATGGATATGTAAGGCTCCAATTGGTTTTTTCTCTTTGGTGATGATTAGAATTTGGATTTTATACTCTTCGATTAGCTTTAAAGCATCATAGGCTAAGGTATTTTCATCTTCTAGCACTTTTGGGTTTTTGGTGGCAAATTTAATAGCCTTATCATTTATATCGAAATTCTCGCTACTCAAAGCACGCCTCAAATCCCCATCACTCAAAATCGCCACCAATTCGCCTTTGGAATTCGTAAGCAGCACGCTCCCAAGCTTGCCATGAGTCATGGAATCTATAGCATATTTTAGGCTAACTTCATCGCTAACTATAGGTAAATTTGTTTTTCTCATCGCTTCGCTAACTTTGAGATATAGTCTTTTACCTAAGCTTCCCCCAGGATGAAACATAGCAAAATCCTCTTTTTGAAAATTCCTTAATCTCATCAAACAAACAGCCAAAGCATCGCCAAAAGCCAGAGTCAGCGTAGTAGATACAGTAGGCGCAGCATCAAAAGGACACGCCTCACGGATGATATCTAAGTTTAAATTTGCGTTGCTTAAATTTGCTAGGCTTGAGCCGCTTTTTGACATACCAATTATTGTGATATTACGCCTTTTGATATGTGGCAAAATCGCCAAAAGCTCGCTACTTTCGCCACTATAGCTGATAGCCAAAACAGCGTCTTTATCCCCTATCATACCTAAATCCCCGTGTAAGGCCTCAGTCGGATGGATAAAAAAGCTAGGCGTCCCGGTGCTTGCTAAGGTTGCGGCGATTTTCGCACCGATATGGCCACTTTTTCCCACGCCTGTTACGATGAGTTTGCCAGAGCAATTTTGTATCAAATTCACCGCCTTTTCAAACTCACTACCGATCAAATTCGCTTGTCGCTCCAGCTCTTTGGCTTCTAAGCTCAAAACTTCCCTTGCTATATCTACAATTTTCATAATCAAACTCCAAATTCTATTGCTAAAATCATAATTTCACCCTAAAAATTGGGGCTAATCTCACATTAAATATACAACCGGTACGATTGTTGGATATTTTTTGAGTTTTCTAAATATATGCTTTCTGATAACTTGGCGAATTTGATTTTCTAGAGCTTTTTGATCGTTTAGTAGCTCATCTTTTATATTTGTTAAAAATTGAAGTAGTATCTCTTCAAGCTCTTTGCTTAAATTTCTTGTCTGTTTTTCGCTCACTAAGCCATAGCTTATAACTCTATTGTGTATTAGCCTTTTTGCGTTTTTGTCAATTTGTGAGATTATTGTTATAACTCCCGCTTCGGCAAGTTTTTGGCGATCGATTACGACATCATCGGCGATCTGTTTGTTTATCTGATTATCTATAAATACCTTACCAGTTTTAACTGTTTTTACTCTTTTGATATGGCGTTGGCAAACCTCAACTTGATCTCCATCGCTCATCAAATATATATTTCTCTCATCAATCCCACAGCTCATCGCTGTCTCTTTGTGTTTGACTATGTGATTATACTCGCCATGAACTGGAAGGAAAAATTTAGGTTTAATCAGCCTTAGCATAAGCTTTTGCTCCTCTTGGGCTGCGTGTCCGCTTACATGAATTTCGCTAAAATCTTGATGAGCTACACTTGCTCCACTTTTTAATAAGAAATTCAAAATCGTTGATACGCTAGTTTCATTGCCAGGAATTGCTTTGGAACTGATGATTACTTGATCACTTGGCTTGATTTTGATATATTTATGCTCATCAGTTGCCATCCTATATAGAGCGCTCATTGTCTCACCTTGACTGCCTGTTGTGACTATTAAAACCTCATTATCTGGATATTTGACAACTTCATTTGCATCGATAAAAATCTTGCGATCTAAATTCACATATCCAAGCTCGATAGCCGTCCATAGATTTCTCTCCATACTTCTGCCTATCACGCAGACTTTACGGCCATATTTTATACCACGCTCGATAGCTTGATAAACTCTATGAATATTTGAGCTAAATGTACTCATTATCACCCTGCCCTTAGCGGTAGCAAATATAGAATCAAAGGTCTTTCCAACGCTACTTTCACTCTTTGTAATTCCATCTTTGTAGCTGTTTGTAGAGTCGCTTAATAAGCACAAAACGCCCCTTTCGCCATAATATGCTAAGCGATTTAAATCCGTTGGATAGCCATCGATTGGGGTGTGATCGATCTTGAAATCGCCAGTGTGGATTATAGTTCCAGCCTTTGTAGTTATGGCTAACGCACTAGCATCGATTATAGAGTGAGTGATATGTATAAGCTCAAATTCAAATTCCCCAAGCTCATAGACCTTGCGCTTTTCAATCGGGCGAAAGTAGCTTCTATAAGATTTTAATCCATGCTCTTCAAATTTATTGCTTATCATCCCCAATGGAAGTGGCGTAGCATAAATTGGGAATTGAAATTCTTTGAAAAAATATGGCACCGCACCGATATGATCTTCGTGTGCGTGAGTGATGATAATGCCTCTGATTTTGTCTTTGATCTTTCTAACATAGTCAAAATCTGGCACCAAAATATCCACGCCATGCATACTCTCAGTAGGAAAACTCATACCGATATCAATGATAATCGCATCGTTATTTGTCTCAAAAATAGTCATATTTCCGCCGATTTCACCAAGCCCTCCAAGCGGAGTTATGGTGATTTTATGCTCGGCTGAATTTAGATATTTCAAAGGCTCAAGACGCAACTCATGACTAGCCTTATTTGCTTCTATGGCGGCTTTCATATCTTTTTGCCACTCTTCGTTGCCACTGATTTTTACTGTTGGATTGCTATTTTTGCGGCGCTTTTTAGCTTTTTTGGTTTGCTCTTTTGACTCGTCAGTTTTAGTGGTTTCATCAATTTGTGAATTTTGATCCACAACTGCGTGTTTCGCCTCTTTTTTTAGATTATCTTTATGATTGCGATATCTTCTTTTTTTGCTAGGTTTTTCGCTTTGATTTTTCTCTTCGTTCATTTTTGGCCTCTTTAAATAGTTTTAAATACAAGGCGACACAAAGCTCATGTGGGCGAATCGTAAGTGACAAATTCTCTTTAGTCAAAAAGCCATCTATAAGAGCTTTTGGGGTAGAGATTGATAAATTTTTTAATAAGGTTTTACGAGGAGATGAGAAGGCAGATTTGAGAAATCTCTCAAATTCTAAAGCCTCAAATCCTTGTAATAAATCCCTATTTTTAATAATCCTAATAACCGCTGAGATAACCTTTGGCTGGGGATCAAACGCAGTTTCTGGCACATCAAAAAGCAACTCCACATCGCCCTTTATCTGAGCTAGAATTGACAATGCGCTAAACTCGCTATCTCCGGCCTTAGCACTAAATTTCAAGGCTACCTCTTTTTGTATCATGACCACAAGCCCCTTACACCTAATATCACTAAGCGACTTTAAAATTATATTTGTCGCTACATAATAGGGTAAATTCGCAACCAAAAAATAGTCTTGCCTAGCTATCTCATCCCATGATTTAAGAGCATCGGCGTTGATTATTTTCAGCTTTTGATCTGAAATTTCACTAGAAAATTTATCTAATAAAATCTCATAAAGCTCACTATCAATCTCAAAACACTCGATTTTCCCACTAAGTTCAACAAGCTTTTGTGTTAAATCACCTAAGCCAGGCCCAATCTCTACAATCCTATCTAAATTATTGGGAATCGCTTGGATGATTTTGGCTTTTATACTATCATCTATCAAAAAATTTTGGCCAAATTTCTTTTTTGCTTTAATCATGGGTGGCTATTTTAGCTAAATTTGACTGAATTTATAGTAAAATAAAAACAAAAAGTCGTAAAAATGAGAAATTTCGCTAAAAGAATAATCCCGTGTTTAGATGTCAATAATGGTAGAGTTGTCAAAGGCGTCAATTTCATAGGTTTAAGAGATGCCGGCGATCCGATTGAAGTAGCCAAAAGATATAATGATGAAGGCGCTGATGAGCTATGCTTTTTAGATATTACTGCTAGTAGCGATGGTAGAGATACTATCGTTCATGTAGTAGAAGAGGTGGCAAAACAGCTATTTATCCCGCTGACAGTCGGTGGCGGAATAAGAAAATTAGATGATATCTCAAAGCTATTAAATGTAGGTTGCGATAAGGTTAGCCTAAACTCATCGGCTGTAGATAATCCAAATTTGATATATGAAGCAGCTAAAAAATTTGGCTCTCAATGCGTTGTAGTCGCAATCGATGTCAAAAAAAATAGCAATGGTGGCTACAATGTCTTTGTCCATGGCGGTAGAAAAGATACAGGATTAGGTGCGATAGAGTGGGCAAAAAAAGTTTATGATCTAGGTGCTGGAGAGATACTTCTAACATCAATGGATGCCGATGGGACAAAAAATGGCTATGACTTAGCTATAACTTCTGCTATATCAAATTTAGTTGAAATTCCTGTTATCGCAAGTGGTGGCGCTGGGACTATGGAGCATATCTTAGAAGCGTTTAAAAATGGTGCAGACGCAGCCTTGGCAGCTAGTATATTTCACTATAAAGAGATTGAGATTTCAAAGTTAAAAGAGTTTTTAAAAGCCAATCAAATTGGAGTTAGAATTTGATAAAAAATATCAAAGAAAATAGCGATATTTTAATAGTTTGTGCTGGGGCAATGGAGAGCTTTGAATTTGCCAAAGCAATTGGCATAGGAGTGGTAGAATCAGCGATAAATTTAACCGAAATTTTACTAAATTTAGATAATTTGCCTAAAAAGATTATTTTCATAGGAAGCTGTGGATTATACACAGATGATAAACTACTTGAAATTTACAAAAGCAATCTAGCTTTTAACTATGAAATTGCTGGCATAATGGGCGTTGGCTACACTCCAATTATCTCAAACCAACCGCAAGTTTCACAAGAAACAAATAGGATAAATTCATCAAATTTTATAACCAAATCAAGAGATATCTCTAATAAATTTAAAAATTTAGGATTTATAGCTGAAAATATGGAAGCTTACAGTGTTCAATCTGTAGCAAATAAATTTAATATTGATTTTGAATTTATCTTATGTGCGACAAACTATTGTAACGAAAATGCCCACAATGACTTCATCCAAAACTACCCAAAAGCCAAAAAAATCATCACAAAATATCTAAAATCAGAAGGAATTATATGAAAAATTTGCTTGATTATACTCAAAATGAGTTGGCCAATATCATTAAACCTAAATTTAGAGCAAAGCAAATTTATGAGTGGATATATAAGAAAAATGCTAAATCTTTTGATGAGATGAGTAACTTGCCAAAGGATATTAGAGAGAATTTAAAAGGCGAATTTCAGATTGATCCTTTGAGTTGCGTTAGAAGTGAAATTAGCAAAGATGGAAGCATAAAATATCTATTTAAGCTCCACGATGGCAAGACAATTGAAAGCGTTCTTTTGCCTATGAAAGATGAAATTTTGGATCAAAATGGCAAAGTAGAAAAACACGCTAGATACACTATCTGTGTCAGCTCTCAAGTGGGCTGTAAGATGGGATGTAGCTTTTGTCTAACGGCTAAAGGCGGATTCATCCGTAATCTAAGTGCTGGCGAGATCGTAGGGCAAATTCTATGGATAAAAAGAGAAAATAACATACCTTATGAGAGAAGAGTAAATATCGTATATATGGGCATGGGCGAGCCTCTTGATAATCTAGATAATGTATCAAAAGCTATAAATATTTTAAAAGATAATGATGGTCTAGCTATAGGAGCAAGGCGCCAAACTATCAGCACAAGTGGGTTAGCTACACAGATTAAAAAGCTTGGAGAAATGGATTTGGGCGTGCTTTTGGCTATATCTTTACACGCTGTTACAGATGAATTAAGAGAGAAATTGATGCCGGTAAATAAGGCTTATAATATCGCTAGTGTGATGGATGCTGTGCGTCAATTCCCTATAGATATGAGAAAAAGAGTTATGTTCGAATACCTAATAATGGATAAGATAAATGACAACCTTAGCGACGCAAAAGCCCTTGTAAAGCTACTTCACGGGATTAAAGCAAAGGTGAATTTAATCCTTTTTAATCCACATGAAGGTAGCCCATATCAAAGACCATCGCAAGAAAATGTAGAGAAATTCAGAGATTACCTTCAATCTCGTGGCGTTACATGCACAATTCGTCAAAGTAAAGGGCTTGATATAAGTGCTGCATGCGGCCAATTAAAAGAGCGAAGCAAAGGAGAAAATAGTGCCACTGCTTGATATAATACAATTAATTTTTATCTCAATTGTTGTGATTATCGGATTATTTGGTATGATTTATGTGATTAAATCTGATAATAAATAAATAAATTTAATCTCACAGATTTAATCCAAATTCCATCTTGGAGCTGATATCAAATTCAGCTCCATTATAACTAAATTTGAGCCGATTAGAGTGAAGCATAAGCCTACTTGCTCCAGTTAAATTTATACGCTCATTTTCACTCATTTTACCATCTAAAATTCGCTCTATATCGCCACGCTCAAGCCCATAAATCGGATCGCCTAAAATTTTATGTTTCACATAAAACATATGAAGCCTAATCTGATGCTGCCGCCCTGTTAATGGAACACACTCTATTAAGCTAGTATCACTTTTTGCCTCGTAACTAATCAACCGAAATAGTGTCACAGCACGCTTGCCACTTTCGCAAATTCGCATTCTGGTCTTAATATCATCATAATCATTTGTGATATCCATAGCCTTATCAATCACAAGCCAATCCAAACTATCCAAAAAACCAAATTTACCCACAAAATCCGTATAATTTTCCGCTCTAAATTTATAAAATTCCCCCACTTCAATTTTGCCACTTACAATAGCTAAATAGCTTTTGAAAATCTCTCTATTTTCAAACATTTTTTTAAGCTCTATAGCTGTTTCTTGGCTCTTGCTTACTAAGATTACTCCACTAGTTTCTCTATCTAGTCTATGAGCCACGCAAGCTTTTTTGCCCCATAAAGACCAAATTTCATCACACAAACTATAGCTACAATGCCTACCATTTGGATGAGTCAAAACCCCACTTGGTTTATCAAATACCCCAAATTCCTTGCATTCAAAAATCGGTTTGAGCCCCTTTGGTTCGCACTTATAATCTATCAAAAATATATCCCCATTTGCTACGCTATTTTTCTTAAGCACAGAGCCGAAATTATCTATAATTCGCCCATTATCACATAGCTTTTGAGCCTCTTTCATACAATAGCCTTGAGATATGAGTATTTGATATATCTTTTGACCATAAAATTTGCCGATTTTCATCTTTTCATAAGACATTTATTAACCTAAATTTTATAAGATTTTTTATATAATATCAGATTAAAATTATATAAAAATTTAGCAAAAAAGGTTCTGAAATGGTAGAGAGATATGCCAGGAAAATTATGAGTGATAAATGGAGCTTACAAGCCAAATATGATGCGTGGCTAAGAGTTGAGCTAGCAGCAGTCAAAGCGTGGAATAAGCTAGGATTAATTCCTGATAGTGATTGTAAAAAAATCTGCGAAAATGCTAAATTTGATATTAACCGCATAGATGAGATAGAAAAGACCACCAAACATGATGTAATCGCCTTTTTAACTAGCGTGAGCGAGAGCTTGGGTGAAGAGAGTAGATTTATCCATTTTGGTATGACAAGTAGTGATTGTATCGATACAGCCGTTGCGTTACAGATCAAAGATAGTATGGAGTTAATCTTAGATGATATTAAAATTTTAATGGACACTATCAAAAAAAGAGCTTACGAGCATAAAAACACTCTAATGGTCGGCAGAAGCCACGGAATTCACGGAGAGCCTATAACATTTGGTTTGGTTCTTGCTATTTGGTATGATGAGATCAAAAGAGCCTATGAGCTACTAAACCACTCTAAAAGCGTTATTAGCACTGGTATGATAAGCGGTGCGATGGGTAATTTCGCTCACTCTCCACTTGAATTAGAAGAGCTAGTATGTCAAAACTTAGGCCTAAATCCAGCCCCAGCAAGTAATCAAGTAATCCAAAGAGATCGCTACGCTCAAGTGATATCGGCTCTAGCCATACTAGCTAGTAGTTGTGAGAAGATAGCAGTAGCGATAAGGCACTATCAAAGGACAGAAGTTTATGAAGCTGAGGAGTATTTTAGCCCAGGGCAAAAAGGCTCAAGCGCTATGCCACACAAGAGAAACCCAGTTTTAAGCGAAAATGTAACCGGTCTTTGTAGAATGATTCGTAGCTACGCTATCCCAGCTATGGAAAATGTCGCCCTTTGGCATGAAAGAGATATCAGCCACTCAAGTGTAGAGAGATTTATCTTGCCTGATGCCTTTATCACGAGTGATTTTATGCTAAATAGATTAAATGGAATTTTAGCAAATTTGGTTGTATATCCAGAAAATATGATGAAAAATTTAAATTTAACCGGTGGATTAGTCTTTTCTCAAAGAGTCCTTTTAGAGCTACCAAAACAAGGTGTAAGTAGAGAAGACGCATACAAAATCGTCCAAAGAAATGCTATGAAAGTTTGGGCTGACTTACAAGAGGGTAAAAAAGCTCTTAATGAAAATGGCGAGAGTCTATTTTTACAAAATTTACTAAATGATAATGAGCTTAGAGAAAAACTCAATGAAAATGCGATAAAAGAGTGTTTTGACTACACTTACTATACAAAAAATGTAGATAGAATATTTAAAAGAGTATTTGAAATTTAATATAAAGGCATAACGATAATATGAAAGTTATAAAAAGAAATGGCAGAACTGAAGAGTTAGACATATCTAAAATCAAAAAATACACAAGTGAAGCCGTAGCCGGACTAGATAATGTCAGCTTAAGCGAGCTTGAAGTTGATGCGAAAATTCAATTTCGTGATAATATCACAACTGAAGAGATCCAACAAACTCTCATCAAAACCGCAGTTGATAAGATAGATATCGATCGCCCTAACTGGACCTTTGTCGCAGCTAGGCTATTTTTGTATGATTTGTATCACAAAGCAACTGGATTTAGCGGATATAATAGCCTTGAAAATTATCTAATCAAGGGTGAAAAAGAGGGCAGAATCTTGCTTGGTTTAAAAGAAAAATATGATCTTGATGATCTAAACAACTATATAAAACCAGAGCGAGATATGCAATTTACATATCTTGGGATTAAAACTCTATATGATAGATATCTTATAAAAGACAAAAATGGCAAACCTATAGAGCTACCGCAACAGATGTTTATGGCGATCGCTATGTTTTTGGCTCAAAATGAGCTAGATTCTCAAGGTTGGGCGAAAAAATTTTACGATATCATAAGCAAATTTGAAGTAATGCTAGCAACTCCAACTCTCTCAAATGCTAGAACCACAAGGCACCAACTATCAAGCTGCTATGTTGGAAGCACTCCTGATAATATCGAAGGAATTTTTGATAGTTATAAAGAGATGGCTTTGCTCTCTAAATTTGGTGGTGGTATCGGCTGGGATTGGTGTAAAGTGCGTGCTATGGGCGGTAGCATTGATGGGCATAAAAACGCAGCTGGTGGGATAATACCATTTTTAAAAGTTACAAACGATATCGCAGTTGCAGTCGATCAGCTAGGCACTAGAAAAGGCGCAATAGCAGTTTATATCGAGCCTTGGCATATGGATGTAAGCGACTTTTTGGATCTTCGTAAAAACTCTGGCGAAGAGCGTCGCAGAGCTCATGAATTATTTCCGGCTTTGTGGATAAATGATCTTTTTATGAAAAGAGTGGAGAATAATGAGAGATGGACGCTATTTGATCCAGCTGATACGCCTGATCTTTGTGATCTATATGGCGATAAATTTGAAAAAAGATATCTAGAGTATGAAAATAACCAAGATATCGCTAAAAGCGTAATCCAAGCCAAAGAGTTATGGAAGAAAATTCTTACAAGCTATTTTGAGAGTGGTATGCCGTTTTTATGCTTTAAAGATAGCGCAAATAAGCTAAATCCAAATTCGCACAAAGGCATAATTAGAAGCTCAAATTTATGCACTGAAATCTTCCAAAATACTGAGCCCAATTACTATCAAACTAAGGTAATCTACACAGATGGTAGCTATGATCTATTTGATGAAAATCTAGAAGTAACAGTTGATGGCGGATACACTAAAAAGGCTAAAAAAATTACCGCTTTAGATAGATTAAACAACAAAGATATATTTATAGTAGAAAAAGGCTTAAAAGAGGGCAAAACCGCCGTTTGTAACCTAGCAAGTATAAATTTAAGCAAAATCAACACTCCTGAAGATATAGCAAGAGTTACACCAATAGCCATTAGAATGCTAGATAATGTTATAGATCTAAATTTCTACCCACATGCTAAGGTTAAACACACAAATTTAGCTAGTCGCTCAATAGGCTTAGGCGTTATGGGAGAGGCTGAAATGCTAGCTACAAAGCAGATACAATGGGGTAGCTACGAACACCTTGAAAAAATAGATGAAATAATGGAAAATATCAGCTACAACGCCATTTACGCTTCATCAAATTTAGCCGTAGAAAAAGGAATTTATCCAGATTTTGCTGGCTCAAACTGGAGCAAAGGAATATTCCCAATAGACCTAGCAAATCCAAACGCCAAAGCCCTTGTTAATCGTGGTGGAAGTCTATTTGATGAAGGTAGTTGTGATTGGGCTAAATTAAGAGAAAAAGTCAAAAAAGATGGTATAAGAAATGGCTATTTAATGGCTATAGCACCAACTTCAAGCATAAGTATATTAGTAGGAACGACCCAAACCATCGAGCCAGTATATAAGCGAAAATGGTTTGAGCAAAATCTAAGCGGTATGACCCCTTGCGTAGTCCCAAATTTGAGCCCTGAAACTTGGCAATACTACACTCCAGCTTATGAGCTAGATCAAAGAGTCCTTATCAAAGCAGGAGCAATCCGCCAAAAATGGATAGATCAAGGTCAAAGTCTAAATATATTTATGAGTTTAGATAAAGCTAGTGGAAAATATCTTAGCGATATATATATGCTTGCTTGGAGCTTAGGCGTGAAATCTACATACTATCTAAGAAGTGAAAGCCCAGACTCAAGCCACTTGGATAATAAACCAGTTGATCGTAGCATAGAGTGCGAGGGTTGTCAGTAAAATTCGAATTTACCTAGTTGTAATTGCTAGGTAAATTCATTATTTTACATTAAAACTATGAGTTAAAGCTATTGCTATTGCATCGGTTATATCAAGTGGCTTTATCTCTTTATTTATCCCTAGCATCTTTTTTACCATAAATGCCACTTGCTCTTTGGCTGCCTTTGCCTTGCCTGTGACGGCTTTTTTGATTTGAAGTGGGGTGTATTCACTAAATTCGCCATGAATTTGAAGTATTTTAAGACTAAGAGCACCACGAAATTGAGCGAGTTTTAAGACGGTTTTTGGATTATGAGCATAAAATATATCTTCAATCGCCACCTCATCAATCTTATGCGTTTTAAATATAAGATCTAGCCCTTCGCAAAGTTGGGTTATCTGATATTGTAAGCTATCTTGTTTGATCTTTATAAGTCCGGCTTCTATTAAGATCTTTTTATTACCGACTTTTTCAACTATCGCATAACCGCAATTGCGCGTTCCAGGGTCTATTCCTAAGATTTTCACATATATCCTTTTGAGTTATTCACATTTATTCACATTAGCAAAATTAAATTTAATTTTAAAACCGCTATAATACCATAATAAGTCATTTTTAATTAAATTTTTAGTAGAATATTAGCCAATAAATTTAAAGGGAAAGTA